>CAYTAW010000042.1:0-10183 GCA_964435675.1 uncultured Bdellovibrionales bacterium | reverse complement strand
GCCTTGATGTCACCGCGCGCGATACGGTTAGCGGCGGTAACTGAAGGCAGCTCTTCGCGTTCGAAGGCGATTTGGGATCCATTCGGGAGCCGCTTATCGAGGCGATGAAACGCCTCGACGGCTTTAGAAAGCACCGGCGAAACTTCCGGGGAGAATATCAGTTTAACGGTTTCGGTATAGACCGCCTTCGCTTCATGCGTCTGCTTTCGCTTCTTAGAGTCGCAGCCGTTGACGAGAAGCATTGAAGCGATTGCAATACATAGCAGAGCGGTGCGCATCGAATTAATCCTCTACATCTTTCTCTTGTTTGATTCTTCCCGCCCGGCTGAACAGCTCGGGAAGTTTGCGCAGCGAGGCAACCTGTCTGCGCCATACCGAAACGGGCATCGCAGGGAAGCCGCCGTAATCGCCTTTCTCAAGAGTGCTTGTTGCGGCGCTGTGCCCCGCTAAGCGCACCTTATCGTGTATTTTAATATGCCCGGCTATCGCGCTGTTTCCGCCGATGGTGACTTGATTTCCGATCTCGGTGCTGCCCGCAACGACAGTTCCTCCGCAAATAATTGTATAAGAGCCGACGCGTACGTTATGTCCTATTTGAACTAAATTATCCAACTTAGTTCCCTGCCCGAGGATAGTATCGCTAAACGCGCCGCGATCGACACACGCATTTGCGCCGATGTCGACTTTTGCTCCGAGCCGAACCATGCCGACTTGCGGCACCGCGCGAATTCCCTCCGCCGGATCGGGGATATACCCAAACCCGTCGGCGCCAATGACCGCATTGGGCTGAATCAATCCTCCCGCGCCAATTTCGATCCGCTCGCGAATAATCGCGCCGCTATGAATAACCGTTCCCGCGCCAATTCTCACTTCGTGATAAATGACAACATTTGGGTGGATTGTTACACCGTCGCCGATTGTGCAGCCGTCACCAATAGAAACGAAATCTCCGATAAAAACGTTCTCTCCAAGCTTTGCAGTGCTGCTGACCGATGCCTTAGGGCTGATAGACGCCGTGCGCGGGTACGGTTCGAAAAAAAACGGCACGACATCGATGAACGAGCGCATGGGATCGCTAGCGCCAATGTACGCAATCCCCGGGGGAAGCGCGCCGCAGTCGATCGAGCTGTGAACGATCAGGGCGGCTAACGGCGTGTCGATTAACTGTTTCTTTAACTTCTCAAGGCGCTGTTCAGCCGAAAACGCGATGTGTCCTTTGAGCGGAGTATCAAACGCGGTCAGGCCCTGCAGAAGGGCATCCTTATTTCCAACGATTTCCAATTTTAGCTGAGCCGCTACCGTGCTAACAGGAACGCCTTGGCCGATATCTTTCTTCTTCATTTTTCGAGCTTATACCGACTCGCGTGCTTCTTCTAGCCGACGCCCAAACTGAACGTACGCCTTATTTGGAGGAGAAAATAAGATGATAATCCCCTGCAACGATTACAATAAGAATATTCGCTGCGCAGCACTAGAGCTTATTAGAAAGATATCAGTACAAATAAAAATGGCACTGAGTTGAAATCAACTCAGTGCCCCATTGTCATGTATAATCTTAAAGAGCACTCCAACAAAAAACCTTCGGGAAGCTATGTAGGGGAGGGACTAGTTTTTTGCCTTCGCTCTTCTTCGATTACTATTATAGGATCGGGCAATCGGCGGATCCTGTCAATAAAATATTGTTTTGAAAAATCACGTTGGTAACTTATTTGAATTATTGTCTTTTCTTTCGCCTATCCAGACGATGCCGATAGAAACCCCGTAAAGAATCAGCAGTGGGACCGCCATCAGGAATTGGGTCAGTACGTCGGGCGGAGTAAGAACAGCGGAAACTACGAAAATAAGCACGATTGCGTACCTTCCGCCTCCAATCAAGGTATTGTGATCGATTATTCCCGCGCGGCCGAGCAGGAACGCAATCACCGGCATCTCGAAAACTAACCCGAAACCCACCAGCGCCTGCACCATCATGCTCAGGTGTTCGCTGACTCGAATTGTGGGGGTGATTGAAATCGATTGATACTGCTCGGCAAAAAAATCAAAGGTAAAGGGGAGCACTACTTCATAGCAAAAGGCGACCCCGCCCAAAAAGAGAGCTGTCGCCGAGATCAAGAAGGGTATGAATAGCTTTCGTTCGTTGTCATGAAGACCCGGTGCGATAAATAACCAGAGCTGCATAAACAGCACGGGAGTTGCGAGTATCGCTCCGGCGAATAAGGCAACTTTCACCCGCAAGATAAATGCCTCTGCGGGGCCTGTGCCGATCAGCAAATTATTTTTAAATGCGACAAGATACGGCTCGGTAAGCAGTGAAAAGATCTGTCCGGTGTAACTGTAACTGAGGCACGCAAGCACCGTGATTGCCAGCACCGAAATGAACAACCGCTTACGCAGCTCGGCAAGATGCTCGAATAGCGACATTTCAGCATTCTGGTTCATTCGTTGGGCTTATCCTGCTTGAGTTCCTTCGCCGCCGCAGCAGTTGATTCATTTATCGGCGCCGCTGAATGCGGCTTATGAGGGACCGGTTCGGACATTAACGACCGCGCCTGGCGCTCAAGCGAGCCTTTGAAATCATCGGCTGGTTTATAGACTGAATTGTAAAACTCACGGCGCACGGAGTCTGATTGGCGGCGCAGCTCAGCGCTGAGCTTGCCCAACGTTCGAGCAAGTTCGGGTAGCTTATCGGGGCCAAAAATGAGCAGGGCTACGATGCAGACGACTATGAGTTCTGGGAAGCTTACGCCGAACATAAGGGGTTATTGAATAGTGTTACGATAATGGTACTTGAGCGGGGCGGAACGGTAAAGGAGATTAATGGGGGCGGAATTCGGGTTCAGAGTGGGGCAGCTCGAATGATCCGCCTGCGCGAGAAAGTCATGCGCAAGAGTTGGCTTCTCTGGTCGGTGTAGGGCGGATGAAATTTACTGGATTTTCAGTTTTAAGGTGAATTTCAAATCACACATTAAATCGGAAATGCACCAAGTCCCCATCCTGCATGACATATTCTTTGCCTTCGACGCGCAATTTTCCGGCATCGCGGGCTTTCGCTTCGCTGCCGGTCGCAACAAAGTCGTCATAGCCGATGACTTCGGCTCGGATGAATCCCTTTTCGAAATCAGTGTGAATAACGCCGGCGCACTGCGGGCACTTGGTGCCGCTTTCAACCGTCCAAGCGTGGGTTTCTTTTGGACCGACGGTAAAGAAGGTGATCAAATTGAGAAGCTTATACCCGGCGACCGCCAAGCGATCGAGTCCTGACTCGGTTAGTCCCATCGCTGACATATATTCTTGGCGCTCTTCACGATCGAGCTCTGCAATCTCTGCTTCCACTTTGCCAGAAATGACCACCAGCTTGGTGCCAATCTTCTCGGTGTATTCGAACAACTTATCGATAGGGCGGCTTCCGCCTTTCGCTGGGGGAGTCGCCAGATCGTCTTCATGGACGTTTCCGACGAACATGACCGGTTTTGCCGTCAGAAGATTGTTAATGATCGGCTTCATTACGTCTGGATTAGTCGGAGTAAATGAGCGCGCCGCGGTGCCTGCGGAGAGGTGCTTCTCTAGCTGCAGAAGGTCATCGTGCTGCGCCTTGGCGTCTTTGTCTCCCGATTTTGCCATCTTTTCGATTTTTGATAGCTGTTTTTGCACCGAATCAAGATCGGCAAGGAGCAGCTCAGTATCGATTGTTTCAATGTCGCGCAGTGGGTCGACACTGCCCTCAACGTGAATGATATTTTCGTCGTCGAAACAACGAACGATGTGCGCCACCGCATCAACAGCGCGAATGTGTCCGAGGAATTGATTGCCTAAGCCTTCACCTTTTGAGGCGCCGCGGATGAGACCAGCGATATCCACAAAAGTAATTTGCGTCGGGATAATTTCGGCCGAATTGGCCAAAGAGGCTAGGGTGCTGAGCCTGCCATCTGGCACGGGAATTGCGCCCGTATTCGGCTCAATCGTGCAAAACGGGAAGTTCGCGGCCGCGGCCTTCGCCGAGGTAAGAGCGTTGAAAATCGTCGATTTACCGACGTTCGGAAGACCTATAATGCCGCAGGTGAAGCCCATACCCTTCTAATTAACATGTTTAAAAGTGCGGATAAATAGCGCGGCTTAAAGATAACCTGCTACTGCGCCGGAATACGAAAAATTGTGAGCCGAAAGCTAACGTCCCACCCATTACCGGCCGAATCTCACGCTGGAAGCCGCACATATGCGGAGGGAATCAAAAGGAGTAAAACATGAAAATTGACGGACCAAAGTCAGTAGGAAACACTCAAGTACTCGAACCAAAAAAGGCTGAGAGCAATCCCGAGCCGAAAGAGAAGCTGGTGCCCGAAGTAAAAGTAGAGAAGGTTGAGGAAAAGCCGTCACTGGCTACCGCCTAACGATCTTATTTGAAATCGTTGCGCAGCGTGCCGCCGGCGTTCATCATGTTCGCCGGCGTGCCCGCACCTTTCAGTGAGCCGTTCTCGAGCTCAACGATCCAATCGTATTGTGAAAGGGTATTCAGGCGGTGCGCTATCGTAATCACTGTCCGACCGCGCAAAAGGTGAAATAACACCTCCTGAATTTTGGCGTCTGTGATCGTGTCGACGCCGCTCGTTGGTTCGTCCATCAGAATGAATGGATGAGCGCCGAGCAGCACACGCGCGAGACAGAGAAGCTGGCGCTCTCCGCGCGACAAGTTCTCGCCACCTTCGCGCAGCTCACTATCAGAGCGGAGTGCTAACCCCACCTGTGCAATAACTTCGGCCAGCTTCGACTCGGAATGTTCTCCATAGGGATCTAAGTTGCTGCGTACCGTGCCCGCAAAAAGATACGGATCCTGAGGCACCACCGCAAAGTGCTTGCGCGTAAAATCAATAGGGCAATCAAGAATCGAGTTCCCACCAATACGAATATCTCCCTGCTGCACGAAAACCATGCGGAACAGGCTCTGCATGATGCTCGTTTTTCCGGCGCCCGTGCGGCCGATGATTCCGATCTCTTTCCCGGCTGGCAGCGTCAGGTTCAGGTGATTGAGAATCAGCGGCGAATCCTTGCGATATGACATCGAATAATTGTCAAAGGTCAGGTCTCCCTTGTACAACTGCTCTGTATGCGCCGGGATGTCTGGTGAAGCTACGCGCGCCGCGCTCTTTTCTTCCTCTTCTTCGCGCGGCAGATCGATAATTTCGAAGACGCGGCGAATTTGTCCGACAGATTCCAGCAAGTAGGCAAATATCCAGGTTGTCCAGCCGATTGTCGGCGCGAGTCGCGAGAGCGAAGTGAGGATTACTCCGGCAATCACCGCGTCGACGATCTGATGGCTGATTTGATAGCCAATTACTAAAACCGAGACACAGAGAAACGCGCTGCCCGCTAAGCCCGTCCATAGAAATCCCCAGCCTTCAACGCGCATGTGGAGGAGATGCGCTTGCACGTAACGATACATGGCGTTCCGTACGCGCGATAAGAGCGCCGGAATTCTATCGTATATGAGGAAGGTGCGCGCGCCCTCGATGATGTCCGTTTCGCGGTGGAGGACCTCTCCGAAGCGCGAGGAGCGAAATACGCTGCACCGCTGCAGCATCAGAGAGACGTGCCATTGCGCGAACACAATCCAGCCAAGCAGAGGCAAAATGAGCGCGCCGACCAAGTAGTGCGAGGCGACCGTCACCGCGGCAACGGATACCAGTTCGATCACGCAGTTGATAGTGTCGCCGATGCGTATTATCGCGCCAAGTCTTACCTGATCGTAATCTCGGACAAGCCGGTTCAGGAGACGGCCCGACGGGTTTTCATCGAAATAGGTCGTGCGAGTCGCGCCAAGTCCGCGCACCATCTTTTGGTGATAGGGCTGAGTAGCAAGCTGTCCTGGAACTTCGAACAGTATCCAGCCGATTATGCGAATCACTGTGCTTACAAGCACCAAGTAAATCAAGAATCGCGAATCGAGTGTGACATTCCATCCTACATAAGGAAGGACCGCCGGACACCCCGTAAGGCTGCCGCACTGAGCCATGCGCGCCATGCACCACAAGAAGAAGATCGGCAGCAGCGCGCCGACAATCACGAAAAATAAAGAGAAGGGGAAAAAGGGGCGGAGCAGCGTCAATCCTGAGATGAATCGTCCAAGCAGACGGAGGCTGTCGCGCGCAATCCGTGTATTCTCTTTGCTGGTAAAGTCACTCGACACGCTATTCATTGGCGACCCCCTCTTCTTCGCGCGTGGAGATTGCGCTCAGATACGCATTGAGGCGGGAATTGGAATCGGCGAGCAGTGTGCCCGGCGTGGCATCTTCGCAAATCAAACCGTTCTCGAGCACGATTATTCGGTCGCAGTGGTGCAGCTCTTCGATGCGATGAGAAACAAGCACGAGCCCCGAAGCGGATTTAAGGATGTCGCTCATAAGCTTTAGTTCCGTCTGCCGATCTACGGCGCTAAGCGGATCGTCGAGCAGGAAGACCGGGCGCTTCGAGTAAAAAGCGCGCGCCATGCTAACGCGCTGCTTTTGCCCCCCCGACAGATTTATTCCTGTTTCGCCGACCTCTTCCTCCAGTCCATGACGGAGAATCTCAATATCGGGCTCAAGCTGCGCGGAGCTGACCGCGCGCGTCAATTCCTGGTTTTCCGGGGTCTCGGCGAGACTTATATTTTGGTGCAGCTTTGCGTTCGAGAGATAGGGCATTTGAGGTGAGTAGGCGATTTGCCTGCGGAACTCTCGGTAGCACGTCTCGCTCCATAGTGGCGCAGTTACGCCGGATGAGAATTCGATATCGATGTCGCCGCTCTCGGGGTGCAGTTCGCCGCACAGTAACTCGAGCAGTGTCGATTTCCCGCTGCCGACAGCGCCGAGTATTGCGGTGCGTTTACGCAAATCAAGCTGCAGCGAAAATGAATCGAAGATTTTCCGCTCTCCATAGCTAAACGTGATCGCGCGAATATGAATTCGCACGGGGACGCCGAGCATGTTCTTAATTTCTAGCGGGGCCGGATCGAGGTGGCGAGTGAGCTCGGGGCACTCGAATAATTTCCGTACGCGTTTCGCTGATGCCGACGCTTGCGCATACATGGAGATCGAATAGGGGATATGATTGAAGTGCGCCATCATAGCGAGGAGCGCCCAACACGATGGCAAAAACGATCCCAATTCGATTGGAATGTGCAGCAATTCGCCGCCAATCAGAATCGAAGCGAGGCCGAACATCCACCAATTGTGGCTCATTCCATACATGATGCAGTCTACCGTGTGCATTATCGCGGCACGGCCGCAGTAGCGGTTCATTATTCGGGATATCTCGCTGTTAAAGCGTGGCTGGAGCCCAAGAAAACGCACCAGCCGGATATTTTTTACCCATTCGCCGAGCACGGTTGTTACTTTGTCTTTTTCGTCCTGCGTCTTCGATTTTAAATTTGCGATAAATCGGGAAAGGATTATCGTCAGCGGTATCTGCAGGATCGCGGTGCCGATACCGATTGCGCCAAGCCAGCCTAAGTTAATTAAGATGATCGGCGACAATACAATCAACATTGCGAATGTGGGGATCCAGGTATGGGACGCAGCCGAAATAAAATCCTCGATTGCCTCGACATCTGAACTGACCAGTGTCTTTAAGTTGCCCCGAGAGAATTCCTGGTCGCCGGCGGGATCTAAATAGAGAAGTTTCCGGTTAACGAGCCCCATCAGATAGCTCTGCACCCCACGCATGATATTTGCGCCGCGCAGGCGATCGAAATAGCCGATTAGATTTTTAGCGAGTTCGCAGAGCGCGATGACGCCGGTGAAGAGGAGTATCCGACCCCACTGGTTTTGCTCAAGAACGATGCGCTGCATGGCGGCAACCGAGAGTAGCGCGCAAAGCGCGCCAACCGTGTGCCATACCGCGCGGCGGATCAGTAGATCGCGGATGGCGCCAAGCGATCCGAACCACCATTTATTGAGGGGATACCCGGGAGTATCGGGAACTTTGTCGAGCGCATCTACCAGTTTGGTTAACTCAGGTGATCCAGTTATCGGAGCAAAATCCTCTGCCTCATAAAGCTCGCGGGACTGGCGGCGAAAGGTTGGGGCGAGCGAGGGGGTAAAGAGGCGCATATATTAAAGAATTTGGCGGAAAAGGGATGATAATCGCATACTTCATTGGCTTTCTAAAGGGCCGGAGTCATTAGAGTGGCTGTTTTTTTTCGCTAGATTTGAGTTAGTTAACCGGATATCATCAAAGTAGTTGTTTGCTGATTACGGGACAGTAGCCCCCTCCTTAAAGATGTCGCATCCCCCCGCTGACATGTTTCGTGATGAGAAAAGAACTGATGGGTAGAAGGGTTTGTTTGTAACTCACTGAGTTGCTTTAGTTTGCCGACCTTAGTCTTGGATGGACGCGGTGAAGTAAAGCTACTCAGTGGGGATGTTTGATCGAATCGGATGATTCGGTCGCCTCGAGAAGTAGCACACAGGCGCAACTCTAATGGAAAGGGTCTACATGCGCACGACTCAGGTTCAGCTCGGTGATCGGGTTCACGTCAAGGGAATCAAGTTCACGGTCTCTAGTGGAGAGAAGGGCACCATCGCGGTTACGGCGGTGTCGAATGCGGAGGATGGCGAGTCCACCGTGTCGACCGTCACGCTGAAGCCGGGTGATTCGCCGTTGGTTCGTCACGGATCTCGGCGGGTGCGACTGGTGGTTGGATCACCTTCGCGCACCGGGAAAGTTTCCTTTGGCGTCAAGTTCGTCGGAGACGAACAGGATGACCGGAACTCTCGTGGTCAAGCCAAGCGTCGCGAAAAGCGTCGGAACCGCAACTTCCGTCGGAACTATGGTGACCTGATGGCTCAGAGTCACGACGGCGAGTAGGGTGTTCGATCGAGGATAGAGGAGGACATTCAAAACTGGCAGTAGAGGAAACTCTACTGCCAGTTGTTTGAATCTGAAGGTTCACCTTCAGTTCTTTTTCTCGATCTTTTTTATATCTATCTAAAACGCGCTCAATTTCAGATGCGCGGGAAAGTCACATCAATTCAATTTACTGTTTAACAGGGGCTTCGTTCAGCACCGCAGTTTCTGTCTCCGCTTTTCGATTAAGCACGAGGGACTTGTTCAGCGACAGTGAGAAATTACTTTTCTCCGCTCTAAATTCCCAACTGTCATCGGTCACTTCGGCCCCGTCTTTTTCCCCTATCGTAATCCGGATACCGAGTGTGTTTAGATCTGAGTTATTCAGGTTGCCGCTGACGGTAACTTGACGAACGAATCTCCCCGGCGTTTCGGGCGCCTCAACAAAGACCTTCATCGTTCCGTTTGCGGCGAACGATTTATCTTCTGTGTTTACCACTTCGAACGCTGCCGAATCAGTGCGCCGAATCCACGGCGCCAGCGCTTCGCCGCGCGCAATCTGTTCATTCGTTAGTGGCGCCGGCTCGGTGCCGTGAAGAGTTACGAGCACCGTATTCGGGATATTATTTACCATATTCACTGTCACATCGAGTGTGGTTCCGCTCAAATCGATGCTGCCAACGTATTCCACCGGGTGCGCAAGCGCCGCTGCCGCCCGTTCGCGTTCCTCAGCCTCCGCGCGTTGGCGTTTCAGCAAATCTTTTTTCTTCTGCGCAACCTTCAACGCCATTTCTTGCGCGATCACGGTCTCGGTATCGTCGATCGGCGGCGGGGCGTTGAAATACATCCAATTTCCCGCAAAGAGCACGATCGACCCGAGTACTATCGCCGCGCCGATATCGACTCCTGGCGGGAGCTTCTTGCGGCGCCGATCGCGTACCGTTACCACATTAATATCGGGAGGAGGTGCGTCGGGATCTGGCGGCGGCGGCTTAATGGCTTTCGACCCCTCGGCCTTAACCGGTTGCGCTTCGAGAGTTGGCGGCTGTTCAACCGGTGCAGCGGCTTCGGGCGCTGGTGCAGGAGCGGGAGATGGCGCAGGAGTGCTCTTTGTCTCAGCTTTTGTTTCGACCGTAGGTTCCTCTTCTTCTGGCGCAAGCTTCAGTTCGAGAGCTGAGCTCTCTTCGTGTTTCTGTTTTTGTTCTATCTGCGGAGTGGGCGGGCCCTGTACCGCGGGCGCAGCGCTTAATGCCGGCTCGTCATCCTCGAGTGCAAGCTGCAGCGCATTGTTCACTTGCGCTAGTTTCTCGGCGCTTGGCGGAGGCGTTTCTATATTCAAGGGCTCCGGCTTTTTTACGGTTTCCGG
>CAYTAW010000041.1:1036-13209 GCA_964435675.1 uncultured Bdellovibrionales bacterium | reverse complement strand
TTCGCCCATGCTTATTCAAACGGCATTCAATTTTTCAAGCGTTATTCAGGTCTTTCAACGGTCGAATCGATCGCGGGAGGCGTGATGGATATGGGCAGCGCAATTGGCAGCGTCGTTAGTTCGCCGTTTCGCTCGGCGACGCCAACGCCTACGGCCGCGAGCCGACAATAATTAATAGTAATACAATTGCCACTGCGGCCATCATTTTTTGTTTTAGGCCGCGATCCCGATATTCAACGCGCACGTTCCGCTTCCTATCCCAGCGGGTGATTTTCTCACTGTTCAATTGAGCGTAACTGTATCCGAGCGCTAATAGGGAAATGAGCGGCATTCCGCAGCCACAGCCAAAAACGAAAACCTCTCCCTCGCGCAGCAGAGCTTCCCGAAAGCCGATTGGTTTTCCAAAATGGTTGAGAATGCGCACGCCGTATAACCATTTCCCCAGCGTAAATCCGGTCGTACCGATAGATGAAGCATTGATCACGGCGGCAAGTATCAGTGAGGCAGCATTGAGGGGATAATTCCGCTCAATGGCCGGGGTACCGAGTGAGATCGCCACGATGGTGAGCGTCAGCGCGCTATCGAAGCCGCGCGCGAAGAGGCGCCGCCACGGATGTTGATCTGGTGCAGCGGTCGAATGTGCTTCGGCCATGGTCGAGGCGGGTTGCTCCGCGATTTGCGCGGGCATTGGCGGACGAGGCATATCGGCCGACGAAGTTTCTTTCGGAATTGGAATCGGGGACTCTTTTTCCAGATTAATAATCGAATCAAGCACCGCCCAATCATTTCCAGTGCTCGTTTTGCCGATTAGCGTGCGCCGCGAAATAATTTTCGCCACGACCATCTGAATTAATTGCTGGCGGGAATAGGGGCCGGCCGGCTTTTCGTGACGTATGATAAACCAGGTCTGTTCGTCTTTTGCCAAGGTCTTTCTTTGAACAATAAGGTCTTTCTCTGAACAATCACGCCTAATGGTTACGGTAGCACGGAGCGCTCCTTAGAGGATCGAGCAAAATTCCCGAAAGAGCCTCTTATTGATCACCACGAGTTCGACCGGATACAGCTCGCTCGCTGCCTTCCAATTTGCCGGCACCGCTCCCAGATGTCCCACTTCGGCTCCGGCTTCGCGCGCGATGAGCGATCCGGCGGCAATATCCCAAACCATGCAGGTCTCGTAGTATGCGTCAAATCTGCCGCAGGCAACCCAGCAGATATCGATAGCGGCCGACCCCAGCCGACGGACATCGCGGCAGTTATTGAGGACGCTGCTCAATCGTTTAGTGAGGAGGTCGGTGTTGTCGCGTACATACGGAAAGCCGGTGGCAACCAAACAATCCGTCAGGGATTCAGCTTCACCGCAGCGTATTGGTTTTCCATTGAGCGTGGCTCCCGTGCCGCGTTCGGCGGCAAACGTTTCATTGAGGAACGGTGCGTGCACCACTCCCGCAAATACCTTTCCCTTTGAAGCATACGCAATCGAAGTGGAGACCACCTGATGTCCGTGTGAAAAATTAGTCGTGCCGTCGATGGGATCGATGATCCAGACGTGCTCCTGTTCCAGGATCTGAGCGGTCATTTCGGGCGAGGCCTCCTCGCTCATAATGTAATGGCCTGGAAAGCGTGAACGAATCTCCTCGATTACAATTTTTTCTGCAGCAAGGTCTGCGCTGGTCAAAAGATCGCGTGCTCCCTTTTTTGAGACTTCGAAGCCGCTTTGTCGCATCGATTGTAACACCTCTCCCGCCTTTAGGGCGGCGGAGAGCGCCGTTTTATATTCGGGTGAATGGGATGTGTCCATATTGGGGGCGGTCTTTTCAATGTCGGCAAAAACGCACTAAACTCAAGGTATGAGTTTGCCACAAAAGCCCCTTCGTGAACACGCCTCGCTCGTTTCTCCGGCTAAGATAAATGTGCGATTAAAAGTTACCGGACGGCGGGAGGACGGGTATCACCTTTTAAGCATGATTAATTCGACGGTTACGCTCCACGATCGCATCGAAATTACCCTTACGGATGGAAATGGCATTGAGCTCTCGGCGGATTGGAAGCTTCCCGGTTCCGCCCCGGCGGATTTTTTTGATCCAGAAAAAAATCTCGCCGCGCGCGCCTTCCGGCTTTTCCGTTCAGAATTCGGCGTGCGCGCGGGCGCAACAATTAAGATTACCAAAAATATTCCGCTGGGCGGTGGGCTCGGAGGAGGGAGCGGCAACGCCGCCGCAATTTTTAATTTTCTTTGCGAAGCATTTGCGCAGGCGCTTCCAGCGAACGCAGTTCCGCGTACCCATGCAATTGCCGTCGCGCTCGGTGCCGATATACCCTATCAGATGAGCGGCGGGTTGGCGCTGGTAGGTGGCGTCGGCGAGGCGATCGTCCCAATACGGGCGCCGTCCTTTGGCGGTGAGCCGGTGGTCCTCGTCCTGCCGCCGTTCGGCGTGAGCACCGCTCAAGTATTCGATCGGCTGCGCGCGGCCCCGCTAAGCGAATTCTCAGTCGACGAGAGCGCTGCTTTTTTGAGCGAGGTTGCGCGCAGGGGAGGCGAGTGCAACCGATCCGAGATGTTGTCGCTTATTGATAACGATCTTTTCCCGATTGCCCGCGCGCTTGAGCCTGCCCTCGGCGATTTATACCAGGAGCTCTCTTTAAATCCGCAATGGATAGTTTCGATGAGCGGGTCGGGAAGTACGCTCCTCGTTTTCTCGAAGGCGCGTGAGCCGGAGGGCGCTCTGACAGCCGCTGTCCAGCAGAAAATCGCGGCGTTTGACGCGCGTTGCGTCGGTGCCGCTGTGGACTGCGCGCACCGTTAAGAATCACTAGAGATTTCTGATAATGGCGCTTTGCCGCGCTCTTTTGCGTGCTCGACATTGCTGGTAAAGTTTGTTACCGTTCTGCGAGCATTTTTCAGATGTGATATTGGCCGGTCGCCAAGTGGTAAGGCACCGGGTTTTGATCCCGGCATGCGCAGGTTCGACCCCTGCCCGGCCAACTTTTTGGAGAGCAGCGTACGGTGGAAAGCGAGATCCTAGTTTTTTCTGGTCGCTCTAATCTCGCGCTCTCCCAATCACTTGCCCAAGCTCTGAATCAGGAATTGGGACGTCTTGAAGTCGTGCGCTTTAGCGATGGGGAACTCTCCGTTGAAATCGGGGAGAACGTGCGCGGCCGGGACATCTTCGTCGTGCAGAGCACTTCGAGTCCCGGTAACGATCACTTGATGGAACTGCTGATCGTGCTCGATGCGCTCAAGCGCGCTTCGGCGTGGCGAATTACCGCCGTTATTCCATACTTCGGATATGCGCGTCAGGACAGAAAGCTCAAGCCGCGTGTGCCGATTACCGCAAAATTGATCGCCGATTTATTGACCACCGCCGGCGCCCACCGGGTACTGACGATGGATCTTCACGCCGGCCAGATCATGGGTTTCTTCAATATTCCGGTTGATAATCTGTATGCGCTTCCGATGATGCTGCCGTATCTGAAGCAGCGCTACGGCTCGAAGGATGTGACTATTGTTTCGCCCGACGTCGGCGGCGTGGCGCGCGCGCGGTACTTTGCGACACGTTTTGGAAACGCCGATATCGCGATCATCGATAAGCGCCGTTCGGGACCGAACCAAATCGCTGAAATGAAAGTGGTCGGTGACGTCCAGGGGAAAACCTGCATCATCGTTGACGATATCATCGACACCGGCGGCACCGTTGCCAAGGCGTGCGAGACCCTACTCAAAGAGGGTGCCGCTGAGGTCAGCGCATGCTGCGTGCATCCGGTGCTTTCGGGTAGCGCCGTTGAAATTTTAGAGAACTCGCAGCTTCAAGAGATCATCGTCGCCGATACGATATCATCGCCGCGCATGACCACGATGAAGAAGCTTACAACCATATCCGTAGCCCCGCTCTTTGCCGAAGCAATACGCCGCATTCACAGCGAGGATTCGGTAAGTAGCTTGTTCCGGTAGGTATTTCCGGCTCCTGAAAAGGAGCGAGGGGGGCTTATCCTGTGCGTTGCGCAACGTTGCTCAGTTTATGGGGCGGGCTTTACCTTTCTCTTAAAATATGATTTGATGCTGCGGTCTTATCGATTACATGAGGTCGTGTCGTGGCAGAATATACTCTTCAATTTGAACCAAAAACAGGCACCGGATCGGCAGAAAGCCGCCGCGCTCGTAGCCAGGGATTTATTCCGGCAGTTCTTTATCACCGTGGTGAAGCATCAATTTCGGCTGTGCTTAATGGCCGTGAATTCATCAAAGCCGCTTCTCAAGCTAAGACTTCGCAGGTCTTTCGCTCAAAGAGCTCGTCCAATACGTTGAACGACAAAAGTCTGCTCGTTAAAGAAGTGCAACGCGATCATATCAAAGGCAGCATACTCCATGTCGACTTCCAAGTGTTGAAGGATGACGAGGAAATTGTAGTAGAGATTCCGTTGAGCTTCCTTGGCGAAGCCCTCGGCGTGAAGCTTGATAACGGCATCTTGACCTACGTAGCGCACGAAATCGAAGTAAGCTGCTTGCCGCGCTTGATCCCGGAAAAAATCGAAATCGATATCAGTCAGCTTCGTCTCGGCCAGAGCATTCACGCTGGCGACATTAAGTTGGCTGAAGGCGTCAAGCTTGTCGGCAACGAAGATCAGACGATCGTCAGCGTCGTTGCTGCGCGCGCTGAAGAAGTTGCTGCGCCGGTGGTTGATGCCGCCGCTGCTGCTGAGGGCGCCGCTGCTGCGGGTGCCGCACCTGCTGAAGGTGCTCCAGCTGCCGCTGCTGCTCCAGCTAAAGACGATAAAGCTAAGAAGTAGAGGAATATCGTGGCGGATCGAGGCTGGGTTATCGCTGGTCTCGGCAATCCTGGCTCACGGTATGCAGAAACCCGGCACAACGCCGGGTTTCTGCTTTTGGATCTGCTCGCATCCGAAGCGGCGCCGCACGCGCGTTGGAAATCGCAATTCAAGGGGGAACTTCTGTCGGCCGATTTTGCCGGTGGTCCCGTGCTGCTCTTAAAGCCGCAAACGTACATGAACCTGAGCGGTGAATCGGTTCAGGAGTGTCTTGCTTTCCACAAAATTTCCCCTGATAAGCTCGTCGTCGTTCACGATGAGATTGATATTCCATTTGGCCAGCTCCGCATGAAAAAGGGCGGGGGCGCGGGTGGTCATAACGGCATAAAGTCGGTTCAAGAGATGTTATCGACCCCCGACTTCTTGCGCTTACGAATTGGCGTCGGCCGCCCCCCTAACGCTCCCGATGGCTCCCCAAGCGAGCAGGATGTCAGTTCTCACGTGCTTTCTGCCTTCTCGAAGTCCGAAAAACAGGAACTTAGCACCTTTCTCGCCCGCGGTATTTCTGCCCTTGAAAGCCTTTTAAAGGGCGGTCTTTCAGAAGCGCAGCGCCTCTTTCATTAGCTTTGCCGTTAAAAGTTCGATTATTTAGGGGTTTGCGCCCCGCTTTCTTGCCTCTTTAAGGCGTTCTGTAGTAGAACACGGGGGTCAATTTTTGTTAATTTCGGCACCTTTGCCGACCGGGAGATTTCTGTTCATGGGCCGTTTCGAAGATAAACATTATGAGTCGGTAGTCGTTTTTGCTCCGTCGCTGACTGCACAACAGTTGAATGACGAGATCGAAAGATTCAAAGGCGTGATTAATTCGAACGAAGGCAAAGATCTTACGGTCAATAATCTCGGCCGCCGAGAGATTGCATTTACTGTTAAGAAGCAGCGCGCCGGAACGTACGTCGAATTCTGCTTTCACTCGCTCAATTCGGCGTTGATCGCGGAGCTCAATCGTCTTCTCCGAATTTCGGACAGCGTGCTTTTGTTCCAGACGCATCGCGTTGAGCTTCCGAAGCGCAAGTACAAAGGCAATCCGAAGTTCGTCAACTCGAATTCTTTCTCTGACGAGGAAGATGGTGATGTAATCGACGCCGCATTTTAATTTTTCGTAGATTTTAATTTAAACGTAAG
The DNA here is from genome assembly GCA_964435675.1 of uncultured Bdellovibrionales bacterium. Taxonomy (GTDB): domain Bacteria; phylum Bdellovibrionota_C; class UBA2361; order UBA2361; family CAYTAW01; genus CAYTAW01. Next base: position 7,263 of record CAYTAW010000041.1, on the reverse strand, counting down.
AGTCGCTATGGAAGTCATTTTGAAGGAAAATTTTCCCTCTCTTGGATACGTCGGAGATGTGGTGTCGGTTCGCGGCGGATACGCGCGCAATTATTTAATTCCTCGTGGTATCGCCGTTGAAAGCTCAAAGCGTAATACGCGCCTGCTCAATCATTTGCTGACTGCAATTAATGCCAAGAAGGTAAAGCTTCGTGGTCAAGCGCAGGAATTCGCCGCGCAGATCGAAAAGATTGCCATTGAATTCACCCTTAAGCTTGGCAAGGGCGGCAAGAGCTTCGGCTCGATCACCGCGCGAGATATCGTGGCGGAGCTTGAGAAGAAAGGTGTTGCGCTCGATCGCCGTCAAGTGCGATTGACCGAAGTGGTCAAGGGCGCTGGGGAATACGTTGCCGACATCAAGCTTCATTCAGAAGTCACGGCGCATCTGCCGTTCATTGTGAAGGCCGAAAAGGTCGTCAAAGAAGCGTCGGCTGAAGATGGCGCGCCGGATGGAGAGAAGAAGTCGCGGCGTTCGCGGAAATCGAAGAAAGACGAGGAAGCTACGGCTGAGGAAGGGAGTGAGGCGGCGGAAACAGCGGCTGCTGAGTAATACTGCCTGACGGCTGCTGCTGCAATGACCGCGAACAGGGCGGTTTTACGGGCGCTGTCGTATATCATGAAGCCTGTATTTCAGGGGTTGACCATTCTCTATGGCATCGAAGGTCCAGGCGCTCTCGAATAGATTCTTCGCGCTTTCGAAGCGCGGATTGGTGCGCTTGTACGACGCTTTCCCTGAAAAAATACAATATATTTTGCAGCGTCTGGCTCCGCTGAGCGGCGTCGGCCTGGCGTGCGCTTTCGTGCTCGCGTTTTCGTTGCCGATATTCATTCTGTATCAAGGCATGAACTATTTCTGGCGCGACCAGGAAAGCGTCGAAACTCCGGCCGAGGCGTTTCCACAGGCGGTGCGTTTCGCGGCTCAGGGTTCGTATGGAAAGATTGATTACCATCAAGCGCTCAGTCCGATCGAGGGGAATGATTTTTTCTTCAGCGCCTGGTTCAAAGTGAATCAGATGCCGGCAGTCGGTCAGCGCATTATGTTGATCTCTAAATTCGATCCTGATTCTAAGAATGCCGAAGGGTACGCAGTCGGTATTACGCGCGATCCCTCTGGCTATCGCCCAATCGTTTACTGGCGCTCCGCCAAGGGGAACGGCGGCTGGTATTTATTCTCGACTCTCGCGGCGCGTCCGCGCACCTGGTTTATGCTTGGGCTCAGCTTTCGCGCGGGCAATCGCCTGGGCCTGCACGGAGTGGCTGATATCGATGATCAAGTGCGCGGCGTCGAGCTGCTGGGCGGTTACGAACTCGAGGAGAGCAGCTACCCGACTAATTCCTCATCTATTGTTTTCGGAGCATATGGACAGAATCCATTTCGCGGATTCGTCGGTCCCGTGTCGGTGTTCAATGGGCCCGAGGTCGATAACGATATTCACGGAATCGTGAAGCGGCTCATGAGAAAACCTGATGAGGTTCCCGATTTGATTGAAGCCAAATCCGTCGTTGCGCGCGGCTACCTCGGCGCGGCGCTCGAGTCTCCGCTCGGCATTCATTCGGATGTAATCAAGCCTGCAAATGCCCGAAAACGCGCCGGAGATGTAAGTCAGGCGGATGAGCGCGACTAGTCTCTCCTTAAAAAAATGCTCGGCGGCCGCATTGCTCACGGCTGGAGCGTTTTTCACCGCGCTGACGATTTACGATCCGGGTGGATTGCGTGCGCTTGCGCTGGTTGCTATCGCGGCGCTGTTGTTTTCCATTATTCAATTCGTCTTCCGTCGCAAGAGCGCGGAAAACATATTACTGGCGCTGTGTGCAGTACTTGGGCTCGCGCTACCGTTGATAAATATTTATGGTAGCGGCGCTCTGCTTACGCTTACGCTGCTCTTTTTTGCCGCTGCCCTGCTGGTAGTTGAGCTTCCGATTCGCTGGATCAGACCGTGGCTCACGGTGCTCGCCGTTTCGTGCGCGGTAGAAATATATTGGAACTTCATCACGTCCCGGCAGGATAGTGCGGTTGATGTAATGGACGCGCTTCGTGCCTGGCACCATTTCCCGCCGATTTGGCTTACTGCGCTGGTCAGTATGCTACGCTGGATTGCGTTCGCATTGGCGTTTTCTTTATTTTCTTCTCGTCCGCAATTTGCGGCCGTCTTTCGCCGCGGCGTTTTAGCTGGACTGGTTGCCGCCACCGCGATTATCATCGGGGACTATTGGGGAGGCATTCACTCGCATCTCGCGGCGCAGGAGCCTTTCTGGGCTGCGCTGCGTCGCTATGCGGGTTCCTTCAGCGATCCCAATGCACTCGGCGTCGCCGCGTTTTTAGCGATATCCCTCACCTCACACAAAATGACCTCTTCCGCCCGCCGGATGACGGTAATAATCGTGGCCGCATTTGTAATAGCGGCGGTGGCACTGAGCGGGTCTCGCTCGCTGCTTTTGGGAATTATGCTGCTCGCGCTATTTAGTCTGCCGCTGTCGCGCCGCGCATGGATTGCGGTCCTTGTGGTTGCTGCTCTGGGATACGGCGTATTTGCGAGCATACCCTCAGCCCGGATCGAAGAGTATCTCGAACATGCCCCGCAAAGCGCGGCGCGGGCGGTTCGCAGTCTTCATCCGGACATGGCCGCAGACGCCCTCAACAGCCGCGTTCTTTTTGCCCGCCTCGGTCTCAACATGTGGCGGTCGCATCCCTTTTTTGGGGTAGGGTTTCACCGTTTCCGTGAACGCATTCCGGAGTTTGCAAAACGCGACGGCCTTCCGATTGGCAGGTGGCTTGATAACGCGAATAACTTTTACCTCGGAACGCTTGCGGAGCTTGGACTCGTCGGCTTGGCAGGACTAATTCTTTCTCTTCGCTCGATTCGCGTTCGCGCTATTGCAAATTCGGATGACGAGCGCGTCTTATTTTGGCAGCGCAGAATCGCTGCTGTCTTTCTGATTCTTCTTTTGGTCGGCCCGCACCTCGATTTTGACGAAGTGGCGATCCTTTTCGCCTTTATCGCCGCACAGGCGGGTGTCGTGCAGAAGGAGCAGCGGAATAATCGCGCGGCCTTTGTCTTGCTGGCGCTGTGTTTGCCGATGATGTTGGAAATTCGTTCGGGAAATACGTACGGATTGTTTCCCGCTGAATACGGCGATCAGACTTTTCGTTGGAGTGAGAGCAGCTCGCGTTTTCTTATGCCCTGTAATGCCGTTGAGACTGATCTACTGATTCGCGCCCCCAATGCGGGTGAAAATGAAAAGTCAGTGACGGTTCGAGTTTCTAGCGCTGATGAATCAGTGTCTGTTACCCTGACCAACGCGGAGTGGCGACCGGTAACGCTTCACTGCAAGAGTATGAATGCGGGCAGCCTTGAATTTTCGCCGCTTCCCATTCGCCTGACCACATCACGCTATTTTGTGCCTGCCGCGCAGTTACAGAGCACCGATTTCCGCCGTTTAGGCGTGCAAATAGCCCTACAGGATTAGATTTTGAGGCTCTGCGGTGGTATAAGGTAAGGCGGATGGGACGTGCATTTGATATTCCAGTTTTTTACCGGTCGCCGATTATCAGCCGGGTCAAAGCGCTGCGCCGCCTCTACGATCACCGCAAGAAAAACCTCGAGCCATCGGTGCTCGATCTCGGTCCGGTAGTATTTAAAATCGCCCGACATTTCGGATTTTGCTTTGGCGTGGAAAACGCCATCGAAATCGCGTTCAAAGCGCTGGCTGAAAATGAAGGCCGCCGCGTTTTTCTTTTGAGTGAGATGATCCACAATCCCCAGGTTAACCAAGATTTGCAGGAGCGCGGCGTGCGCTTTATCCTGACGCCAAAGGGCGAGCAAATTACGCCGTTCGAAGAGCTCTCTCCGGAAGATATCGTAATCGTTCCGGCATTCGGCACGACAGTTGAGCTCTTTGAGAAGCTTCGCGGTATGGGAATTGACCCGACCTTGTACAATGCGACTTGTCCGTTCGTTGAAAAGGTGTGGAAGCGCGCCGAGCAGCTCGGCAGCCGCGGCTTTACCGTCATCATTCACGGCAAGCACTATCATGAGGAAACGAAGGCCACGTTTTCGCACGCGAATCTCACCGCGCCGAGTTTGGTTATTCGCGATCTGCGTGAAGCGCAGCTTGTTGCCGATATGATCGAGGGGCGTATGAGCCGTGAACAGTTCGAGCTGCATTTCGCCGGACGTTACTCCGACAATTTTGAAGCTGAGCGAGATCTACAACGTATCGGCGTGGTCAACCAGACGACCATGCTGGCGCACGAAACGCACGCCATCAGCGAATTGCTCCGTCAATCTATTGAGCGCCGCTATGGCACCGAAGAGCTTTCCACCCGTTTTGGCGATACGCGCGACACCCTGTGCTACGCAACGTCCGAAAACCAGGGAGCCACGCACGGCCTGTTGGCGTGCGGCGGCGACCTTGCCGTGGTTGTCGGCGGGTATAATTCATCCAATACGTCTAACTTAGCAGAACTCCTCGAACAGCACTTTTCCACTTATTATATCAAAGATGCCTCCGAGATTCTTGATGACAGCCATATCCGCCATCTTGATAAAACCCGCAAAAAGGAGATTGTGTCTGAGAACTGGATTCCCAAAAAGGATAAGCCGCTAGAGATTATGATTACCGCCGGGGCGAGCTGTCCGGATGCCCTTGTTGACCAGGTTTTGGTGCGAATTGCCTCGTTTTTTCCCGGCGCAAGCTCGCTTGAGGACGCCTGTGAACGCTATACAAGAGTCCTTGCGGAAGAAGTATCCGTTGCGGTGTAATAACTCGTCATCTTTCGGATGACGAGTTATTATTCCGCCAGCGCCCGAAGGGCGAAGGCGAATTGATTCAGTAACGTAATAATTAAAAGTATTGTTTGTCATGAAACCACTCTCTATCACCGGCGTCGGCAACGGCATCACCGATATCATCGTTCAGGTAGATCAACCGCTCTTTGATTCATTCGGATTGCGCTCGGGATCGATGCAGCTCGTATCCTCAGAGGACCAAGCGCAGCTCTTGATGGCTCTCCAGGACCACAAATTGAACCTCGTCAGCGGCGGTGCCGTGTGTAATTCGATAATTATCGCCGCCCAGCTTGGTGCAAAAACCGGATTTGTCTGCCGTCTAGGCGACGATCGCTACGGTTTGCACTATCAAGAAGAGCTGCGCTCGCTCGGAATCGAGCTACCAAATCCGCCAATCGTGCGCTCTCTCTCGGGAACGTCTGCGATACTTGTTACACCGGATGGGGAACGCACTATGTCTACCTGTCTGCAGGCTTCCGCGGATCTCGCTCCTGAAGATGTTACCGACGAAGTTATCGGAAAATCGGAGTGGGTATTTGTCGAAGGGTATTTGCTCGGGAACGGGCAGGCGGGACAGGACGCGGTGCGTAAAGCGATAAAGATCGCCAAACAGTCGGGCTCTAAAGTCGCACTTACTTTTGCCGCACCGTTCGTTGTCGATGTATTCCGTTCGTTGGTGCAGGAATTACTCCCGTCGGTCGATCTCGTTTTCGCCAATCATGAAGAGGCGAATACGTTCACACAAAAAACGTCGCTTGATGAGACAATCGCCATAATTTCGGAAACAGTGCGTCACGTCGTCGTTACCGATGGAGCGCGGGGGGTTTATATCGCGTACGGCGGCAGACGTATTCATGTCCCAGCTGTTCCTTGTACTCCCGTCGATCTTACCGGTGCGGGCGATGCGTTTGCGGGCGGGTATCTCTACGGCTTGTCTCGCAATATGGAGCCCGAGAAGGCAGCGGCAGGCGCATGCGCTTTAGCGATGCGGGTGATCACGCGCATCGGGGCGCGCATTCAGAGCGGAACAAAAGAGTACTGGGATAACGCCTTGGCGGCATAATGAAGCAGCTCTTCAGCGAGACCAATGCGCGCTTTACCTTAATCGGAAAGGCATCTCCTGATCGCATGAAGATTTTCCTTGAGGGGAAGCCCGGGGAGGGCGGTCCGCACGAAGTTACCGCCAAAGACTTAAACGCAATCGTCAATCAGTATGTGCCGGCGCGCTTGGTGCACGAGAGGGTAATTGAGGAAGCCGCCGAGATGCTCGCGCGTGGCGAGGCGGTTTCGGAACGTCGCATCTCTAAGGGCGAAGAGTCTCATCCTGGGTCAGATGGCAAGCAGGTCCTCATGGTGAAAGCCTATACCGAAAAACCGGATATGGCTCAGGACCAGCGC
>CAYTAW010000041.1:0-1026 GCA_964435675.1 uncultured Bdellovibrionales bacterium | reverse complement strand
CCCCGAAGGTGGACAGGCCAAGCAGGAGCGGCAAGGACCAGCGCGGCTTCATGCAGCTCAATGAGCTGCACCTCTTTGACAACGTGCAGAAGGGGCAGGTGCTGGCGCGCATATATCCGCCGCATGGTGGCAGTGACGGGCACGACGCCTTCGGCAAAGTAATTCCCTCGAAGGCGGGTAAGCCGTTCAAGCCGAACTACGATAAGAAAACAATTGAATTAAAGAACGGAGATGGCTTCGAAACGCTCAATGCGCTTGTTCCCGGCTATCTTCAACTGGATGGCGGCGCGCTGCGAATCGTTGAAGATTTGGTCGTATCGGGAAATGTAGACTTCCACGTCGGTAATATAGATTTCGTCGGCTCAGTGACTATTCGCGGCGATGTTATGCCCGGCTTTATGGTGCAAGCCGAGAAGGGGATAGTCATTACGGGCACGGTACACCGGGCCTCTCTTCTTTGCCGTAACGGTGGAATCGAATGCCGCGGAAGTGTCTCGGGCGGAGGAAGCGTGCGAATTATGACGCCGCAGTTCTTGAAAGCGACTGTGCTTCACGAAGTCGTCGCCGAAGTGGGCGGCGATCTGCTGCTTGAAAAAGAGGCCCGTGACTCGGACCTCTATATTGGCGGCGTCATGCGCGCCGATAATGGCGTGCTTCTGGGCGGCACCACGCGCACCGCCCGCGGTATTCAGGTTAAGGAGCTCGGCTATCATTCCGGCAAGGAGACGAGTATTACGCTCTGCTCAAGCGTTGAAACGCGGCGCGAATATACTCAGCTTCTGGGCCAGATCGAGGCACACGAAAAAGCCCTCGGCCTGCTCGAGCTGCATCTAGGCCCGCTCGCAAAGAACCCCGGGCGAGTGCAGCTCCTGAGAGAGCCCCATCGGGGCAAAATGGAGAAACTGCTGCAGAAGCTGAAAAGTGTATCAACGAGCCTCGATCATCTTCGCGGCCAAAAGATGAGAATTCTTGAATCGAGCCAAAAAGCGCCCGGGCTGCGCGTCAATGTGGTGCAGAAGAGCAATC
>CAYTAW010000040.1:3994-13336 GCA_964435675.1 uncultured Bdellovibrionales bacterium | reverse complement strand
GAAATGAGCGGCAGGTACTCCTGCTTCGCTAAAAAATCTCTCACGCGCCGCCTATCGTCGTCGCCGACAGTATCAAAGCGCTTGACCCATTCCTGATAATTATTAGTTATGTCATCCGCAAATAGCTTTACACGCAGGGCTATTAACCCACCCTCACGGACGAGCGACAGCGCCTTGAGCGCTCGGCGCATGAGTACGCGCGGATTTCGTAATTGCGCGAGTAAATGCTTGCGCACCAGATGAGCAAGCAGCTCGAGACTCCCCAATTCACGTATTTGGAATTGCTCGTAACTGAAGGGCTTCTTCATGTCGAACGGGTCGACCTTCAACGCGCGCACATGGGCCGGGAAACGTATCAACTTCTCGACCGTCACTCCCGTTTGCGACTCTATCAAGACGCGCTCGTCGGCGGTAAAACCCTCGGTGGTTTGATAGTACAGAAACGCGGCCATATGGCTTTGCGGGGAGCGCAGACGGGTGCTCAACAAGCACCACCCAGTCGGCGCCTTCCCATCGAGCGGATCCAGGGACAACGAAGGACTTATGCCGCTCACCTCATACTGATCGTGCCCGCCTGATTTAGAGACTTCTAGCGCCGCAAGAACCGCAGTCTTAAAAACCACCACGCGTCCGCGCCAAAGCGGGCGAATAAGGCGAACGAACTTTACAATCCCACGCAACGGCGCGGTGATTTTCCACGACTTCGATTCGATTATATCGCGCAGCTGGCGCTCCAGTTCGGTTTTTTGCGCGTTTAGAGTGCGATTCTGGCTAAGCAGCTTTTCGATGTAGTCACTGAGCTGCTGCGGATCTCGCGGCAGGGGCCGCGCAGAGCCACTTACGCTCTCACTCCGTGATTCCTTGTCACCGTCTATTTTCATCGCTTGCAACACGACGTTTCGAGCCTATCAAAAGCTAAAAATCTCTCCGCCTATTTAATTGGGCGTAAACGCAAGAGCGCGGCAGCCAAAAACGGCGGCACCTAAGAAACTGCCGTTTATTCACTGGTGGCCTAAGCCTCGGTATTTAAACCTGTTTAGGGGATTATTGCAACTCATTGAAAGTATATAGGTTTTCAAGCCAAAACCGCTCTAATTTTCTTTCAAATTGCCGCTAACATGCGATTTCCCCTTTTTCCCGTTTCCAGGTAATTTTTTAGGAGCTTGGCGAACCATTTACGAATCTTATAGTCTGATTCTAACAACTTGCACCGTATGACCACCCCCTCGCCGCTACCGGCACCTTATCCTCGCAATCGATCCCCTGAGAGCATTTCGGTGGTCGTGCCTTGCTACAACGAAGAAGAAGTTCTCGATGAACTCATTAAGCGATTATCGGCGGCGCTCGCGCAACTCGGCATTCCCTATGAAGTCGTCTTGGTCGACGACGGAAGCAAGGACAAAACATGGAGCATGCTGGAGAAGCATCAACGTGAGCAATCCTTTCTCAAGATTGTGCGCCTTTCCCGAAATCGCGGCCATCAGATAGCGTTGACCTGCGGACTCGATCAGGCGTCGGGCGAAATAGTTCTCGTGATGGACGCTGATTTACAGGATCCTCCTGAGCTGATTCCCGAAATGATTTCAAAATGGCGCGAAGGCTACGACGTCGTGTACGGCCAACGCCGAAAGCGCAGCGGCGAATCAATCTCAAAGAAAGTTTTTGCACACGCCTTTTACCGCATCTTTCACCGAGTCACGGGGTTCGAGATACCAGCGGACACCGGCGATTTCCGTTTGATGGATCGGCGCGCGGTTCGGTCTCTGCAAGCGTTGCGCGAACGACACCGCTTTATACGCGGCATGGTCAGTTGGATCGGCTACCACCAGACGCCGATACTGTACGACCGGCCCGAGCGCTTTGCGGGTGTAACGAAATACCCCTTTCGAAAATCCTTATTTCTGGCAATTGACGCAATCACCGCTTTTTCATACGCGCCGCTGCGCTTTGCCTCGTATCTCGGCGTGAGCTTATCGCTCATGTCGTTTGTGTACATCTTCGTTGTTGTCGCTCTAAAATTTCTCGGCATCAACTTCCCCGGTTATACCTCGATCATGGCATCGGTGCTTTTATTGGGCGGGGTCCAGCTCGTCGTTCTCGGTCTTATCGGCGAGTATGTGGGCCGCATCTTCGAGCAGGGTCAATCGCGGCCGCTTTACTTCATCGATCAAATTCACGGCGAGCCTCTCGCCCCGGAAAAGGAAAAGGATAATTAATCCCTGTGAACGACAAGCCGCGAGTAATTGTTATTGGCGCCGGATACACCGGTCTTGCGGCCGCATACGATCTCGCGCGCGCAGGCCATCCGGTGGAAATCTTCGAAGCGAGCGGGGAAATTGGCGGATTGGCGGGATCATTTGAATTAAGTCCCGGCGTCTGGATAGAAAAATTTTATCATCATTGGTTTACCTCCGACACAGCGATTATTGATTTCGTCCATGAACTGGGAATCGGCGATAAGATTCGATACAAGAAATCGAATACCGGGCTTTTTTTTGCGAACTCCATTTTCCGCCTCTCCAGCCCACTCGATTTGCTTACATTCTCCCCTATTCCATTAATTGATCGAATTCGCACTGGCTTGATGGCGCTTTACGCGCGGCGCATTTCTGACTGGAAACCGCTCGAAGATATCTTAGCGCGGGATTGGGTGAGAAAGATCGGTGGCGCAAAAGCTTTCAAGGCAATCTGGGAGCCGTTGCTACAGGGAAAATTCGGACCCGAAGCAAATTCAATTTCCGCCGTCTGGTTTTGGAATAAATTAAAATTGCGCGGCTCGAGCCGCGATGATTCGGGCGGCGAATCACTCGTCTATTTGGACGGAGGATTTCGCTCGGTTACGTCGCGCTTAATAGACTCACTCGCCGCGCTCGGAATAACAATCCACCTTAATTCACCGGTCCAGGAAATATGCAGCAGCAATGGCCGGGTAACCGGAGTGCGGCTCCCGTCGCGTACCGCTGAAGCGCCGATTGTGCTCGCGACAATTCCTCTGCCCACCTTTCTGAATATTACCCCGGGTCTCCCAGTAGAGTACCGCCATAAAGCCAGTCAAATCCGCTTCCTCGGCAACGTGTGTTTGGTGCTGAGGCTCAAAAAGAGCCTTTCGAATACCTACTGGTTGAATGTCGCCGATCCGAATTTTCCCTTCGTAGGCATTATCGAGCACACTAATTTCGACTCCCCAGAGCACTATGGCGGAGAGCACGTGGCCTACCTTTCGAAATACCTGCCCACCGATCAGCCCATGTACTCGATGAGCGATAGCGAATTGTTCGAATATTCGTTGCCGCACATTAAACGTATGTTTCCGGATTTTACCCCTGAGGAATGGGTTATTGGATATAAGGCGTGGCGCGCTGAATTCAGCCAGCCGGTCATTACAAAAAACTACTCAACCTTCATCCCGGAGGCCAAAACGCCGATTGAGGGGCTCTGGCTCTCAACAATGGCTCAGATATATCCCGAAGATCGCGGAACAAACTACGCGGTAAGACATGGACGCGCGACCGCTCGCATGATACGAGAATAGACGTACTTTTGGGCCAAGACGCCCATTTTCACCGTCGGTCATGGTTAAAGGTAAGAAGAAATACATCGGCTGGGCAGTCAGCGCTTTTTTCCTTGCGCTTATTTTTTGGCGCGTCGAATGGCATGAATTCGTTCTTAGCCTGCAACAGCTCCCCCTCAGCGCCCCTATAATTCTCGCGCTCATTTACCTCTTCGGCTTTGTCCTGCGCGGCGTACGCTCAAAGATTCTCCTTCCCGGGATCGGATGGCGCGAAGGTTTTGGCGGAGTATTTATCGGCTATGCAGCGAATAATGTGCTGCCCGCGCGGCTCGGCGAGGTCGTACGCGCGCACGTGGTTGGAAAGAGCGCCGGGATAAAACGTACGACCACGTTCTCGAGCGTGCTGGTTGAAAGAATTTTTGACGGCTCGGCTATCGTAATGCTGCTGCTTATAGGCACAAAGAGCCTCAACCTCCCGGAATGGGCGCTCGAAGTGCGCCTTGGCGGCCTGGCGATATTTTCCGCGGCGCTTCTCGGAGTGTTGATTGTCGGAGTTTTTCATCGGCGCGTATCGGCCCTGATTTCACGATACGTGCGACATGAAAAAATCGCGGCGGCCATCATTGGCTTGAGCGAGGGCGTCGCCCTTGCCGTACGCGATGTGCGGACTTTTTTGGCGGTGATGCTCTCGTCAATTACTATTTGGCTCGTCGAAAGCTGCATGTTCTATTATGGTTTTCACGCGTTCGGATTTCCGCATTCCTTTTCCGCGGCGATGTTCGTGATGGCGACCGTCAATCTCGGCGTGCTGATACCAAGCAGCCCCGGAGGCCTCGGCGTTTTCCAGTACTTCGCCATTCTCGCGCTCGAGTTTCTAAAGACAGCGCACGCACCGGCGACCGCGTACGCACTCGTTATTCACCTCGCGCAATATCTTCCGGTGACCTTAATTGGGCTCGCATGGCTCCCGCGCTTCGGCGTTAAGACACTGAGCGAAGTCGAGGCAGAATCGGGGGCCGGCGCATAATTCTCTATTCAGTTCCGAGCGCAAGCTGAAGCGCAACTTCCTGAAGCGTCGATACGAATTCACGCGGAATCAGATCATCCTGATCGCGTGGGCGGCCGTTGCCTTCATCTGTTCTATTGAGCGGATAGGGAAACATTACGTTGTGCGGCGCATCCTCATCTAAGCGGCACGCTTCAAGGGTGGGACACTTTGGGCTATCGGTCGAATCCGAAGCGACCACGCTACTGCCGTTGAACGTCAACGTATCTTGGAGCCCGAGGTAGTGCATCAATTCATGCGATATCGTTTCAGCAAGTAACCGCAGCTCGGAGGTATGACGCGGATCGCGGCGATCCTGCTCTGAATCGATAACACCATCGCTTCCAGAAGCGGCGGACAAACTAATCGCTATCGCGCTGCGCTCCGTCGCCGTCAGCGCACCCGGGCTCGATCCTGCTTGGCCAATCCTATTTAATGGCGATTGCAAGCGATCGACGCTGACGCCGATAAACATCAAGACTCGGCCGGGACGTTTTTCACTGTACGATTTGTATAACGCACTGCCCGCAGATGGATTCGGCAGCGTGCTGGGAAGTGTGCTATCGCGAATTACCTTATATTCAAGCCGCAGCCCCGCCCCCTGAAATATTTCGGCCGCCGCGCTGAGCGCATTGTCCACCGCTTCCGACGAGTCGTCTGAATCCGCAATCGCACTCGGCACATACACGAGCAGCGGGACAGTGCCGACCGTAACGTCTTGATCCTGCTTTGAAACGACCGTCAAAGAGAAAATATCCTCGACAGGCGGGTTTGGCGCCGGAGTCGGCAGTGCGCTCGCGTAGGTCGCCGAATAAACTCCCGCCGCTAAATCACGAAGGTTCGCTCTCGAAATGACAGGAAGATTCAGCACATTTACGCGCGGCTGCAGCTGATCGGCCCCCGTGGAATTGGCATCAAACGGATCCGACGCATCGAACAGCTCTCTGCCCTTTGGATCCACCACACTCAGAACGCGCAGAGACCGCGCAGCATCTTGCGCAACCAGCTGCATCGACGTTTGCGGTTCCGTGAGCTCAAACTGCACGGTAATCGTCCCATCGGCCTGGATAACTCCCTCAACACTCTTTTGGTTGAATGAAACTTGGTTTACATCGGGCGCATTGAGGTCGTCAGACTCCGTGCACGCCGTCAGTATCGAGAACAGGACGACCGCTGTAAGCCGCGCGCCAATAATGAAAAGATTTGCATAGGTCGAAGTCATTCTGAGTCCTTCTTTTTAAAATATACGGGCGCCCTCTTACGCGTCGCAGCCAAGAACATTCAATGCAGATGAGGTACGGGAAAACGAATGAAAACCGGTTGGATTCCTTACTAATTTTAATCGGCTTACAACTCTTACGCAAATCCCGTGAAAGTATAAGGACTTAGCGCTAGTGCGAGGTCACATATTCACCGTTAGTACGCGCGGCTCCGGAGCCCGATGGGCAGTTCATCGCCATAGCTACAATCTCAGAGAGCTTATTAAGTTGATAGGGCTTCTGTATGAAACCGACGATACCGTTATTCAGTAGCTCTTGAACCGCCTCATTGCGGCCATACCCGGTCGATAGAATGACCTTCACGTGCGGAGAAATTGCTTGCAGTGCGTGAACACACTCACGGGCACCCATACGCGGCATCACCATGTCTAAAATTATCACGCCGCATTTTTCGGGTGCGCGTTTATAGAATTCAATCGCTTCCATGCCGTCTTCAACCGTAGAGACATCATAGCCGAGCATTTCAAGCATCTCTTTGGTTACCTCGCGAATAATAGGATGATCATCAACTATGAGCACCGCACCTTTGCCCATGATTGCCTCCTCCGGTACGTTCTTCAGAACGATACTCGGTTGTTCGACGCAAAGAGGCAGATAGACATGAAACGTGGTCCCCTTCCCCGACTCGCTCTCTACCCACACTGCACCACCATGGTTTTGAACGATGCCGTAGACCATCGCCAGTCCCATACCGGTGCCCTTACCGCGCTCCTTGGTAGTGAAGAACGGTTCGAAGATCCGATCGCGAATCTCCTCTGGAATGCCGCAGCCGGTGTCCGCGACCGAAACTTCGAGATACTTTCCGGAAGCAAGGCCGTCAAATTGAAACGTCTCATCGAGCTGCATGAGCCGCGTCGAAATGGTAATTTTTGAATTTTCCGTGCCGGGCTTGCGCGTGCTCATCGCATCGCGCGCGTTAATGACGAGATTAAGCAGTACTTGCTCGATTTGCACCGGATCGCCGCGAACGAACGCCGACTGCGCGCCGAGCTGTTCAACCAGCATGATATCTTTTTCAAGTGTGCGCTCGATAAGGCGCAAAGACTCGGCAATAGATCGGTGAATATCGATCGGCACGTTCTGATTTTTGCCTTTTCGGGCAAAACCAAGCAGCTTTTCCGTAAGCTGCGCGGCGCGCGACGCCGCACCGCTGATCATATCGGCGGCCTTATCGACCTCCTCCGGATCCTCATTCATCGAGCGCAAGAGATCCGCGTAGCCGATAATTCCGGTAAGCAAATTATTGAAGTCATGCGCGATACCGCCCGCTAGTTGACCGATTGCTTCCATTTTCTGCGATTGGACAAGCTGCTGATAAAGCTGCTTTGTCTGCGAAATATCAGTGGCAACCCCAAGTACATGCACTTCTCCGGTCATCGAATCCTGCAGCGGACGTTTGATGGTTTGAAAAATGTGTTCGTTGCCCTGCGAATCAGTTACGACCTCTTCCGGTATTAACAATTCTTCACGGCTGTCGATAACTTTTAAATCGTCAGTTAAGAATTTATCGAGTTCGTCATTTTTTGGATTGAAATCGGCGTCACGCTTGCCCACCAGCTTCTCAACCGAGGTGCCATAGAGATCTGCGACCGCTTGATTCACCAAAGTAAATCTCCCCTCGCGATTTTTAACGAAGATTAGATGCGGATTGGCATCGATAACCGTACGCAGGAAGGCTTTCGAATTCAGCACCCGGCGCTCGGCCGCCTTACGCGCCGAAATATCGCGAATGGTGCAAATTATCCCGCCTTGGGGGATGGCTGTGACGCTAATCTCCTGCGGAAAGAGCGTGCCGTTCTTCTTCAATCCGAGCGATTCAACACACAATCTGCCATTCTTATAAACGATCGGCATCAACTCACTGCGGAATCTGACACACTCCGCTTGGTTGTACAAAACACTCCAGTGTTGGCCAATTAATTCGTCCGCCGTGGAGTAGCCATGAATTCGGACATACGCTTCGTTGAGATATACAAACCGCTCGTCTTTGTCGAGAATTGCTATCCCATCGAGCGCGGTCTCAATCGCCAGCGAGCGTCTTCGCAGCTCGAGTTCACTCTGCTTTCTCCGCTGGCGTTCGATTACCAGTGCCGCCAAATCAGCCAGAGAACCGGCGAAACTCTCCTCCTCCGCCGTCCAGGTGCGCACCGCGCCATAATGATTATGGCAAAGCACCGCTGCCAGCTCCCCGTCGAGATAAATGGGCGCATCAAGCACGGAGGTGGCCCCCTCGACTTGAACCGAGTAGAATTTTTTGCTGCGCCAGTCGTTCGCCGCGTGGACAACGGCTACCACTCGATTATCGACCAGCTCCCGAATATACCGGGACGAGGGCTT
Source organism: uncultured Bdellovibrionales bacterium (assembly GCA_964435675.1). GTDB lineage: Bacteria > Bdellovibrionota_C > UBA2361 > UBA2361 > CAYTAW01 > CAYTAW01. The sequence continues at coordinate 5,163 of CAYTAW010000040.1, read as the reverse complement.
AGCAGGCGTGTTAACCGGCAAGTCAGAAAATCCCTTTTCCTGCTGATACGAAACGATTCGATTGAAGCAGCTCGAACGGCGATCATAAGTCCAAATTGAAACCGAACCAACCTCCAACGTTTTTGCCGCGGTCTCGCAGAGTTCCCGCAGACCCTCATCAGAGTGCTCCCGGTTAATGGCATGGCTACGCGTTAACTTTTGCAGCGCTCGGTGAGAGCGCTGCAAGCGGCGGCGGCTCTCGATGATACTCGCGGCACGGCGTTGATAGAGTACGCGGGCGCCCCATTCGAGCCTGACGGCGAGATAGCCAATCAGCACGAAAATAGTCACTGCTGCAATAAAATCGAGCTGGAGGAGGTCGGCCGCCCCATTGGGGTACCGGAAAAACAACGCGGTTACCACACAGCCAAGCACTATTCCCTGAAGAAGAATAAGTGCTTCAAGGAGATACCGATTCATGCTCCTCCCATTAGGCTTGAACGTTACATCAAGGCCCTGTCACCAGGGACCACTTATGAATACCGCTCGAGACAACCTAGAGGACTCAGGACTCTGAGACCTCAAAAAGCTGAACCCACAAAAGAGGCTTGAGCCACACAGTTCAGCGAGGGGACGAAAACAGTCCAGACAAACAATCAATACAGTCCAGACAAACAGTACCGCAAAACCCGCTGTGTAAAACCCACCGTGCGAAACCCACTGCTTTACCGCCACAAATTTGCCAAGAAAGCAAACACAATTCGGATTGTAACACCGAATCTTCGTTAGCGATCAAAAAAGTTGATTGCTGAGTTTGGAAATTCGATTTTTTTTGAAAAAAAATTACCGAGCTATTTTGAAAATATGAAAACATCCAACCAGCCCGGCAAGGTATTGGAAATAGTGCGATTTTAAAAGAAGCGTTATAGCGCATTTAAAATCCGCTACAATTAAGGTGTACCCCACGGACGCAGAGGCAGAAGTTAAATCAGCAATGAAATAAGGAGAAGTCCAGCCGTAAGCGGGATTCTGTTTTCCTATGGCCATTCATCTGGACCCGCTGTCACCAGCGAGTTCAAGCAACCGTACCCGGAAGTTGAAGCCTGAGGCCAAGCCGAGCGGCAGAACCGCCCTTCCTTCCCTATTTGGTCTTGCTTCGACTGGGGTTTACCAAGCCAAGGAGTCTCCTC
>CAYTAW010000040.1:949-3984 GCA_964435675.1 uncultured Bdellovibrionales bacterium | reverse complement strand
TTACCGCACTGCTGGTGAGCTCTTACCTCACCGTTTCAGTTTCACCACGCGCGACAAGTCGCCGTTCGGCCCCTTCTTTTCTGTGACACTTTCCCCCGGTTACCCGGAGCTGCCGTTAGCAGCCAGTCCGCCCCAAGAAGTCCCGACTTTCCTCCCGCGTCATCGCCTTACGGCGAAACGCGAGCGGCCATTCACTGGGCTCCTCCTTATTTCATTCGCTCAAGTATACTATGCGGCCGCATCCGGGACAACGAACGAGGGCATCGCCTTTCTTAAGCGTTATAATAACTTGTGGATTAACCTGCATAAAACAGCCGCTGCAAGTATTTCCTTTTAGAGGGATTACCGGATCCATCATGTATTTCTCATGCACGCGATCGTAGAGCTTTATCGAGGCGGGATCGATCTGTGCCGTTAAGTTGGCGCGCTCTTCAGTCTGCCTGCGCCGCCGTTCGTCGAATCCGGTTTTCATCTCTTCGAATTCCTTTGCAGCCTCGTCGAGGTCTTTTTCCTCTGTGTCGCGAAAAGATACTTTTTCGTTGTATCCTTTCTCCAAGTTTTCCAACTCATCGAGCATGCCGAGAAGCAGCTCTTCGCGGCTTGATAGGTCTCGACTCGTGTTATCAATTTCCTTCTCTGCCGCCTGCTGCAATTTATAGCTCGGGAAAGATGCCAGCGCTTTTCGGCGATCAATTAACTTTGACTGCTCGTCACGGAGAAACTTTTCCTCTTTCTGATACTTCAGGCGTTTGTCCTTAATCGCCGCATCGCTTTTTTGCAGCTCGTCGATCAACTTTTTAAGCTTCAGCGCGCGTTCGTCGAGCGAAGCGCGGCATTTCCGCTCCTCAGCCGCAATATGCGCCAGATTCGAATCAATTTTTCCGACGCCGACGAGCAGCGAAAGTAAGGTTGGTTTGGACTCTGTCATGGCTAGCTACTATAGCCGACCTACTCGTAAAGAACCACGAATGATTTCGGATAGTTCGATTTAAACAAAATTTCCCATTCCTTGATTCCTTCCCGCGCCTGGATTAACATCCTTCCCGCGTGGCCCTATAGCTCAGTTGGTTAGAGCAGCCGGCTCATAACCGGTAGGTCGCCTGTTCAAGTCAGGCTGGGGCCATTCGCCTTTGCTCTTACGAGCTACGGCGGAATAAACCGTTAACCCTTTATGGCGGTGTGTCCCACCGCAGCGGGTTGACCTCGCCAAGTGCACGACACTTCGGCGGGTGACTCCTCGCTTTGCTCGTCGCGTATGGCAACCCATTAGCACGATTTAGACGAGGAGTTTTTTTTGAACTTTCGATTTTTTTCCATTTCGATAGCGACAGTGGATTTGTCTTGTCGCGGGATTTGTCTTGTCGCGAGCCGTCTACGTACCACCCCAAAAAAATCAGAAATTTTCCCACTGCTCTAATTTCTTATCGAGTCTAGTGAATTGCTCGTCTGCCTATGATGCTGGTCAGCTCGAGAGCACCATAGTGCCATGAGTAAGTGCGTGGAAGAACATCCCGTTCACTCGCGGAAATTAATTTTCGGTACGCGTCTCTTTTCGGAAGCCGCGGAAGAATCAAACGGTCGGCTATCGGCGGAGAGTGCGCCTGCAAACGGCAAACCGAGTTGATCTAAGTATCTATTACTTCGGGTAACCGAGCATGGCGAAGGACGCACGGCTCCCGCCCTTTTTACGCTATGCATGAACATGCGGGGCAGCAATACGCGCGCGAATTTGCCGGTCCAAGGAATTGAGCGCTGGTGACGGCAACAATGTTTTTCGAGTTACACATTGAGCCCCAATTCCCACTCCCATCAAATGCAAAAAGCACCCCTGTAAGGGGGCGCAATTAAACCACGTGAATTCAGGGCGTTAAACGCGGAATCGGACTAGCTCGCCATTCGCATAGCATCTTTAAACACGCTATAATCGTGGGGAATTAATTTTCGGCGCTGCAAACGGCAACGGTATGAAGAACTTCGAAGACCTATTTGCCAATAATCCACTATTCGCTGCTTACATCAAGACGCCAACGACGCCACAAGCGCCGCGTTATGACGATCCACTGCTTGACCGGTTTTCGCGCCTTGCCGTTTCAAAAGAACTTACGAAGCCCGATGAGGTGCATACATTTATTTCCCGATATGGCTTTGAGCCGGTAGTAATATCCCAGATTTGCGACATTCTCGAACGGTCGGAAATGAAGCTCGGCATAATTTCAGATATTCGTTCTTTTTTGGTCTACAGGGATCCGAAACAGACGGTTCCCTTTCTCGCCGTCGCATACAAACTCGATGTTCCGGTGCTCGAAAAAGTTATCAAGTGTGAGGAGAGCAGTCGTAATTGTTTTAATTCGCTTGGAAACAGTTTGGCGGAAAGAGTGGAACGGGCTGCCGCAATTGTGCAAAAATTTGGAGAGCATCTTCCGGTAATGCAATTTGCGCCATGGAAACTAGGGCAGATCATCGTTGTGCTCAACTATTCGTCCGAACCGAAAACCGATCTTTCATTTATCACCGACATGATACGGGGAGTTTCCAGTAAAGCTACACCCGAAAATCTCTCGGCCTACTACCGTGCCGGGCATAAGTACATCAGCCACAAAGAGGCTTTCGGGGTAGATTATGGCCAGTGCCAAACCTCACCGGAAGAACTTGCGCTACGCGGTCATTTTGCGCGCCTTCCCGAGCCAATTCCGTTAACAACCCGCGAATCCTTGATTACTGCAATTTTTCAGCTCCCCACAGAAGGGCACGAACTGCTAACCCGTCTTGCGGGAACTTTTTACGAAAAAGATCTCCCTCTTAGTTTCGTTACCTCCCTTATAGAGACTCTAAAACAAGCGCCCCATCACGCTGAACACTACGAGTTAATCGAGACGGTGTTGCAGTTGCAGCCCGAATGGTTCACAAACGCGGTCGCTGCAGTCGAAGAAGCGGTCCGTCTTAAACCGGGCGACACCGCCCGCTATCTCGAATACCTTGACCGCGACGACATTGCGGGGCTCGAACAGACCCTGTATCGAGAACGCCTCGAGGAA
>CAYTAW010000040.1:0-939 GCA_964435675.1 uncultured Bdellovibrionales bacterium | reverse complement strand
CTCCAAGCGTTTTCCCGAAAAAGAACTGGGCGAGGTCTATCGCCAGTTCTTGACTTCCTCGGCCCAGAATGTCGAGCCGGTAGCCGAAGACGACCTACTAACGGTTACAGCAGAATATAAGAAAATAGTAGCGGCTGGAGAATCGCTCAAGGCGCTAAGCCGCCTAGATCTGCTTCAGCGTTATTACAAGACTATGGAGTGCCCGAAGGAAAAGCGAGGCGAGCAGGAATTCCGTATTTCATTTTTTGCGCTCACTCGCGAAATATTCAAACATACATTTGGCGTTTATCCTTATAATACGCAAATCATGACGGCGCTGCTCCTCTTGAAAGAGCAAGATGATCCAGCCTTGAAGGGACGCTACGCCGAGGTTAAAACCGGCGAAGGAAAATCACTCCTCTTTTCGTTAGTGGCCGCGTACCGCGCCGTATGCGGCCATAATATCGACGTGATAACCAGTAATTCTTACCTCGCCAGGCGCGATGCACTGAAGTTCAGCGGATTCTTCAAGGAGCTCGGGATATCTGTCGGATCATTTGAGCATGCGAAAGATGATCCAATCAAAACTGAAGGGCCACAGGTAATGTATTCCACTAATCATGACCTGATTTTCTCGTCGCTCGCCTGCCGCCTTCATCACCAAGAGTTTTTTAAAAATCGCCGCATGGATTGCGCGTTAATTGACGAAGCGGACAACCTTTGCATTGATCTCACCAACACATCAATGCGAATCGCAGGAGAAGCGGCGCCCCTTTTCAAGCCGGAGACGCTCAAGCGAATGATCGAGTTCGTTGATACAGCTGGACACGAATATGTGCGCCAAAACATGCCCGCCGCAATAGCTAGCTTCAAGGAGCACGACTTAACCACCGCAAATGTAGATCCGCTATTTTTGGCCCTCTATTTAGGATCTGCTATTCACTCCCAGGAGCTTAAGCG
>CAYTAW010000039.1:8541-13494 GCA_964435675.1 uncultured Bdellovibrionales bacterium | reverse complement strand
GTCTGCCGTTATCCCCGAGCTTGATTGGCAACTTTCCCAACGGATTGTCAGCCGTTTTGTCGCTCGATTCAGGGCCGCGAGTGCCGGAGATCATGAATACAGAGACGCGATGGTAAATACTATCAGCGAGTTTGTTTTAGTTTCACTTGGAATTTTAGATCCTTGTCTTTTTAGAAAGGCAACAGCAACGATAAAGCCTGTTGATGTACTATTGGCAGATCAGGTAGTTGATCAAAATACAAATGGCAAAAGAGATCTTGTTTCGATTATGAGACGATACGATCTCGCCGAAGAAGGCCGTATCTATTGGTGCCGCTGGGCCCTCCCGCCAGGAATCAAATTAAATGGCAATACCGACTCTGCAGTTCGCAATCTAATACGTGGTAAGATTGCAAAAGATACCGAAGAGATATTAGTAGCCTTTAAGTTTGAGGAATTTATGGGGAAGTTAAGAGAGGTCCATCAAAAGTATAGCAAAAAGGGAGACCGTGCCGCGGCGACTGCCGAAGCTTTGAAGGATGCTTTCAGCAATGAAGATTTCCGTGCATATTTAATGAGCAAATGCTCGGGCACGTGGTTTCCGAGCTTAAGAGATTTTCTAATGATGAAAAGAGATTAAGCTCTCTGAAACAATACCCCCAAGCGCATACGCGTAAAAAGCGTTCCCAAAGAATCTTCTGCCTCTCACCAGCTCCGAATCTCCGCTTCGAATTGATCCAGGAGTTCAAAGCATTCGGCGATAAATGCTAGTACCCCTCAAGTATCGCATTCTCGTCCGGATAGTCGTTTATCGAAAGTGAGACATGTCATTAATTCGTAAAGCGCTCCCTTGAAGAAGAGTCAGCGGTCGGCGAGGATTAAATTCACCCTCCGGACCAATAGTTGACTGCTGATGTGCGTCAATCACACCGTGCGGACTCAAATATCTTTCCTGCTTCGGCCAGTACGGTCGGCCGGCTGCGCTCCAGTGTGAATCCGTGCCCGTTCCAGACGCAATCAATACTATTGAGACTGAGCCGAGGCTGATCTCAATATCCCACTCTTTAGGGCGGTTTTCCGCTGGAGCCAGCATGCAGATCAGAGACTGTAGCGTAGTCTGGTGGCCAACTACTGGAATCCAGTATTCCGGGGCATTTCCTGATTCAGCGCGGAACGAATCCATCACCTCCACAACGGCAGATTTTACCCGATAGCGAACCCGTTCGGCTGGCTCGATATCCGGGTGTTCGAGTTCCCTGCCCTCAAGAATCGCGCGGTAAAGATCGGGGAAGCGCGCAGCGATTTGATCCATTTTTAAGCCTGAAATCGGCCCCAAATTTCTTTCCGAGAGCTCTTCCATTATGAATTGTTCTCTCAGTCTCAAGCCGGCAGCTTCAGCCGTCTGCTGGGTTCTTCTCAATCCGCTGACTACCGCAGGAACTTCACGGCTGATCTGCCCCTGCATTTCTAGTCGATCGAAAAGCTCGGCAAGCTGAGCGCCACGGGTCTCAAGCCAGCGTGATGTCAGCGAAGGATCAATGCCGAGCTGGTGATCCTTATCCAGCCCTTCCTGTTTTCGACGCACAATTTCCGCAAGTGTTAGATCGCTCGAATTCGCACGTTGCAAAACCGTTGAGCCTCCCTGCTTTACTTTCCAGATCTTTGGAAGTGTCTCACCGTGCTCAACCAGGAGCAGTTTAAAAAACCCGGGATTGATTCGACAGAACACATTGGCCATCGCCATACACTCTTCCAGCGAAGTCGCCTGTAACGCGGATTCTTCAAGCTGCGAAAGAGTGCTTATCTGACTAGCAAATGCGCGCTCGAGTTGGAGAATGGAAGAATTGCCGATCGCTGCCTGCTCAAACACCTCCTGAGGCAGGACCCCGGACCGCATGATTTTCAGCGCCTGAAGACTCATTGTGCATCCATAAATAGTTCGCCACGTGCCGGACTGACTACCTGCTCGGCGATAGACTCCATTCTAACAAAATAGGAGCGATAGTCATCTTAAGGAACAGTAAAAAATTGAAATACGAATTTCTGGGGACAAATTTGACTTAAGATCCGCAAATACTTACTCTCTGGCATGAGCGCTCACCACACGACTCCCACATCAGACATCCTCACTTCAGAAAAAGCTGTTGCTCATGTTCATCAAATTCTCTCGCTCTTTCAGAGTGAATTTAGGCAGCCTCTTGACTTAGAAGTTCCAGACCACTTTTTAAAACTGGCATCAATCGCCAATCTTCGTGAGTGGGAATCCAATGTCGTTCAAAGGGGGGGCCGATTGGAATTTGACCGATATGACATAGCATGTCTTTGCGTGCAGGATCATCTTAAAAGACAGATGCCTTCACTATTACTTCCCGACCAACAACATTCGTTAGTCGATGCATTATTTCCCCGACTGTACTCAATGAGTCCGGAAGAGTATCCCCGCATGATCCGCGATCTTCAGCACCTGACTAAAACTTGCGCAGAGCAAGCTCTTACGGCCGAATTCCGTCGTATCTGTGAAGCAACCGACAGAATTCTTCTCTCTCGCGATCAGTCCATCATAAAGGATGGGGAAATGTACAGCGAATCGTTTGATGACGCGTTTCACAACTCCCTTCTCAAAAACGGCGCGCCCTGGCACTACGACATGGTAACCCGAATAAGTCCAGCCTCTGTTGAAGACGTCATTAACGTACTTGTCGGGCGTTTGTCCCGCATAATTACATAAGTTTTGATGCTATAGATCCGATTTCGCAGGGTACTTCGCAAAGCCCCATCTTCCTATCTCAGAAAAACTGCGAATTTTTCGTAGCAACCAACTTTCCACAGACCATGAATGATCAAATTGAGCAATTAGCTGCAGCCGTATTCTATTCGCACACCGTAACTATTTAACAAGATGTCAAAAAAAGGAGAGAGAGAAATAAAAAGTATTCCTACTCCTTTCGCCGCAAACTTATAGAGAAGCATAACGGCTTTTTTTAAGACAAGAGGTGATATCGGTGAACCAAAGTTTTATGCAACGTCCGTTACCGGCTGCGTATAACACCTGTAGTAAGACGTTTCTGTGTGGTGAGATTCTTATGACAAAAACATCTATCTGTTCAGCCTTTTGCGCCTTGAAAAACTTCGCGCAGATAAGCACCGTACGCCAGGGGTTTCTGGTGGCTGTTTTTGCGCTTTCGGCAGTTTCAGCACAAGCGCAAACAGCTCCTATATTCAGGAATGATAATCTCGTGATGGGATACATCCAGTCTGGAGAAACAGCTAATGTTGCGGGATATAACAGCTGCTTCACATCAATCGGCAACTACTTTTGGCTCCGTTCCGACAATTCAGCGAACATCGAACCGTTTTTCCGCGTGCTGGCCAGCAATGGAACCATTAGCATCAGCAAAAATGCCCATGCCACAGGAACAGGCGCATATGTCTGTCAAAAAAACGAATACAACCCCGTCGATATCAAGACCGGTTATGTTCCTTCAAATACCTTCATCGGCAGAAACCTCCGATGTGTTGTCAGCGTCGCCAACTTTACAAAACTACGTATCGCGAGCGGAACGGTGCCGGGATCAGTATCATGCGCCTATAGTCCCACTACAGGTCTGATTACGACTGCACAAACCGATGCCGGAGTCATTTCATCGTGCGGATTTGTTTGCGTCGATCCGGCTTCCCCGAAAGTAACCCGCGCACGCGCAAAACTGTACCCGCATGGTTCAACGGGGACAGAAAATATCGGGAATGGAATGACTTGTTCGCGGGGCGCGAATTCATTCTACACCGAGTGCAGCGGTACGGGGCTTTCAGCCGCGGCCTATGACCCCACAACAGGAATCGCGACTAAAGGTCAAGCGGATGGCTGCGGGGGCGGCTCATTTAGTTACTTCTGCTCCACGCCCCCCAAGACGCAGTGTGAGGACGATATAGACAATGACAACGATGGTGTTATCGATAGGCTCGATCCAGGATGTTGGAACGATATTACGAATCCAAACACCTATAACCCGGAACTCACAAGTGAGGCACGCGCTACGACCCAGTGTCAGGACGATATCGACAATGACGGCGACGCTCTAATTGACTTGGCCGATCCGGGATGCACGAACCCACTCGACAACACTGAAAATACCGCAACAACGCAGTGTCAGGATGGAGCAGACAATGATGGTGACGGTTTTACGGATCATCCCGCAGACTTCAGCTGCGCCGCACGGACTGATAACGACGAGACCAATCCTAAATCCCAGTGTCAGGATGGTATTGATAACGACAATGATAGTTTGATTGACCTAAACGATCCAGGGTGCACAAACAACCAGGACAACTCAGAGAATACCGCTACCACTCAGTGTCAGGATGGAGTTGACAATGATGGTGATGGATTTACAGATCATCCCGCAGACTTTAGCTGCTCGGCAAGGACTGATAATGATGAGACCAATCCTAAAGCTCAGTGTCAGGATGGTATTGATAACGACACTGATAGTTTGATCGACACAAATGATCCAGGCTGTACAAATAACCAGGACAATTCAGAGAATACTGCCACGACCCAGTGTCAAGACGGTGTCGACAATGATGCTGACGGTTTTACGGATCATCCCGCAGATTTCAGCTGCTCAGCTAAGACTGATAACGACGAAACCAATCCTAAGGCTCAGTGCCAGGACGGTATTGATAACGATACTGATAATTTGGTCGACTCAAATGATCCAGGCTGTTCAAACAACCAGGACAACTCAGAGAATACCGCTACCAGCCAGTGTCAGGACGGAATCGACAATGATGCTGACGGATTTACGGATCATCCGGCAGACTTTAGCTGCTCGGCACGGACTGATAACGATGAGACCAATCCTAAAGCTCAGTGTCAGGATGGTGTTGATAACGACACTGATAGCTTGATCGATTCAAACGATCCAGGCTGTTCAAACAACCAGGACAACTCAGAGAATACCGCTACCAGCCAGT
>CAYTAW010000039.1:1609-8441 GCA_964435675.1 uncultured Bdellovibrionales bacterium | reverse complement strand
GTCAGGACGGAATCGACAATGACGGTGACGGAGCCACTGATCATCCGGCTGACTTTAGCTGTTCGGCAAAAACCGACAACGATGAAACTAATCCAAAAGCTCAATGTCAGGACGGAATTGACAATGATAGCGATGGCTTAGTCGATGCCAACGATCCCGGATGCTCCGGCAAGCAGGACAATGTGGAAAGCGACGGTACAACCCAGTGCCAGGACGGTCTGGACAACGACTCCGATGGCCTTGTTGATCTTGCGGATCCGGGCTGCAGCAATAGCCAGGACAATACCGAGGACACGGCAACTTCACAGTGCCAGGACGGTATCGATAATGACGGTGACGGCTTTACCGATTATCCAGCAGATTTTAGCTGTTCGACAAGAACAGATAATGATGAAACTAATCCAAAATCACAGTGCCAAGACGGCGTTGATAACGACACGGATAGTTTGATCGACTCAAATGATCCAGGCTGTACAAATAACCAGGATAATACTGAGAACACCGCTACGAGTCAGTGTCAGGACGGAATTGATAACGATGCTGACGGTGCTACCGACCATCCGGCTGATTTTAGTTGCGCGGCAAAGACCGACAATGATGAGACCAATCCAAAGGCACAGTGCCAAGATGGCATCGACAATGACAGTGATGGGTATACCGACCAGGCAGATTCGGGATGCTCAACAAAACAGGACAACAATGAAAGCGATGGGACTCCACAGTGCCAGGACAGGATTGACAACGACAGCGATAGCGCAATCGACTTCCCAAGTGATTTTGGTTGTTCGAGCGCAACTGATAACGACGAAGGTGACCGCAGATCGTCATGCCAGGACGGCATCGATAACGACGGAGATGGCCTAATCGACAGCAACGATCCGGGATGCTCGTCCAATCAGGATAATGACGAAAGCGATGAAACGAAGTCGATTATACCATTTACAGAGTGTGTTACCGAAAATGGTGACGGCACATTCACCGCCTATTTCGGTTACGAAAATCCGAATGCGGCACAAGTAGTGATTCCAGTCGCCTCGGCGAGCGCCGCAGGTGCAAACTACTTCACCACTGGCGCGCCTGATCGAGGACAGACTCAGGCCTTTAAGCCTGGTCGCAATCAAGGCTCGTTCCGGGTTTCCTTTAACGGTGACCCAATTACGTGGGCTGTTCAGCCTCGCTCCTCCCTGTTGCTGACGACGACTGCGTCGCGCAACTCAACCCGTTGCGTGGCACTGGTTCCACGGGCTGAATGTATTGAGTTTGCTTCCGGCGGTCAGCTACAAGCGACCTTTGGATACACCAATAACAACCCATTCCCAATCGCGTTGCCTATCGGTGCGGTGAATAAATTCAGTCCGGGAGCTTCAGATCGGGGACAGCCTACCAATTTTACCCAGGGGCAGGTTAACTCGGTATTCAAGGTGCCATTTGCTGAGGCGGACACCATCGAGTGGCTGCTGAACGGTCGCTCGGCTAGCGCGTCATCTTCAATTCCGTTCTGCTCAGGGAGCGAGGGATGCACATCAACTCCGATTGTCGATACAAAGACATCACTCGATAGTCTGGCGTTACAACTAACCTCTGTAACAAAACAAATGGCAAATGAGCTTCTTAAGCTCAGCTCTTTGCAGCCGGCAGTAATTCGCGATGCTAATCGCGCCAAGAAGAAGGCGGATGCCTTTTTGGTCGAGGCTCAAGCCCTGGTCTTCAAGGTGCCTGATGTTATTAGAAGCTGCCCGAACGCACCAGAGTTCTGCGCACAGGTAGATAACAAAGCTACAATTGATGGGCTCGGCAGCCTCTATGTTAGACAGTGGTCACAGATTAAGCGAACTGTAGCACGCATACAGTTTAGAAAGAGCAGCGCGACAAGAAATCGAAATAAACTGTTTATCAAGACCCGCACCGCTTATAAAGCAGGCCTTGAGAGCCTTAAGTCGATACCGCGCTATGCAACAGAGTGTGAATAGAGAAGGGTATCCTGGGGCTCTGAAATAAGTTTGCGGAAAAGGTTGAAGGGTCGAGAGATTTTATTAGACCCTTCCCTTTTCCGGGCTTTATTATCGATTAAGCAGAGGGATTTCCCCTACTCCCTCAGTGAGGCGCTATTTGCCACCCTCAGCTATCCTATTAATCTGATCGTAGAATTCTCTGCTGACGTAGGTATTCGCATACGATCGGAGAGTTCGCACCGCGTTGAAGGTCGGCGTGTCGACCACCTCGAGACCGGCGCGGCGAAGCGCGTCTCTCCCTTTGAACGAGCAAATTTGTGATGCTCTGGAAAACCATTCATTCGGAATCTCGTCGAGCTTGATGAACTTCCCTTCAATCTCAGAGAGTGCGTGCGCCACTTCGGCCGGCTTAAAATACTCAACACGCACTTTTTCTCCCTGGAAATGATAGCGCGGCGCATACGAATCGAAGTTACGATCGCTGACCGATAGCCGGCGCCCACCCGTATCACCCACGATACTTCCCGTAAGAAACCGCGCATGATTGAGTTCGCGCGCTTTTGCGCCATTTTTAGCGAACGAGGCGTCGCCGCCTATTGACGCCGCCTGAATGTCACTCTCCGCTCTCAAAAAATCGCGCAGCAGATCGAGCTCCGACTGTAACATATACCGATGCTTGAGTACGTCATTGATTCCGAAACCGGAATTGACGACCATCGGATGAGCAAAAAGGCGCGCCGCCCGCTCAATCTCAGCGCTATGATCCTCAACCGGAATTAAACTTCCGGCAGCCTTCTGCACTTTCCCTAAGAGATCTTCGCTTTCTTCAGTACAAAGTCCGGCCGCAACGGCATTTTCTATCTCGAACCGCTGCTTATCGAACTCCTTACGGAGTGAATGACGGTACGGAATCAATAGAGAGCTACGCGCGACTAACCGGCGTCCGACTTCTTGCATCGGCAGCGCTGACTGGTCAACCTCCCAGACACGCTCTTTCTCAATTTCAACCGGGGCGTACCGGCCGATTAAAAGACGAGGATGCCAGTCCTTTAGCGCATCCCCTACATTCTCCTTGTCGAAGGCCGCCGCGGCCCCCTTGGGCGTCTGACGGAATTCGTCCAGCTTTTGATCGAGAAAAGCCGCTTTTCGGTCTGCGGCTACAACACCGTGAACCATGGCTCTAAAATCTGTAATCGGCATCGCGGTCAAAAATTTCTCCCGATCACTGACAAGACGGGTCAGAAATTGGTAATCGGCAATGGCGCGAAAATCCCGCTGTCCAAGCACCGCTTGCTTCTTTTCCGGGCGCGACGTGTCCACGCCGCCTATCTTCGCCCCGTAAAGATGCAACTTGAGGCGATCCATCGGAACCGAATCTTCAAGCGCGTCTTCACGCCACTTGCCGTCGCGAAATGATACAAATGAAAAGCGATCAAGCGCGCTGTTTAGCGACTCACCATAAATATTTATCAACCGCTGATTCATCTCGCGCCGGAAAGCCACCATCCCCGATAGTTCGAGCACACGCGCAAACTCCCCCAACGTGATCTCAGTGGATCCTTCAGCAGCAAATTGCTGTATCTGTGTGCGCGCTTGGTGGACGGCTTCATCAAGGCGCAAGGGATCACGCACGCCGAGCTTGGCATATTCCTCAAGGTCTTTTTGCAGGCCGCCAAGCGCCACGGACTTGTTGATATATGAATGTAACCGCTGATATGCGAGGAGCCCGCGCACATAATTGCGCTCCTCGGCATCGGAGAGATGAATATCGGGATCTTTGAGGCTCTGATAGGCGAGCACGATTCCGCGCGGCACATTTTTATTTTCCTTGATATGCTCCTCAAACCAGCCGAAGAATTGCCGGCCCGGATCTTCGCTGACTTTAAAGCTCTTAAGCCCCGATACAACGATTTCGCCGCCATACACTAATTCAGAAAGACGCTCATGACACTGTTCAATCGCGGCACGAAGCTCGCGATACACCTCCATGTTGCGCGCAAGCAGCGGACTTCCGATCTCGGCAAGCGCTGTTTCAGAGTTTTCGAGCTCGGTTAAGGTGATATTCTTTAATTCTTCTTTTAACGCTCTTCCGCGACGATTGCGCACCTGCCCTTGCGTGTCCGCGGTCATGCGCTCAGGATTGAACGCCTCAAAGATCTTGGTGATAGCTTGCTTCTTGGAGAAGTATCCGACCGAGTTTGCCGGGGCATCAGGCGCATACGCGCAGTAAGTCAAACCTTTCAGTATGTGTCCGCTCGCCCCGCGGGTCGTCGGCACGTCGTTTGCTGGAAGGATAAGTAGCTGCGCGCTCGATGTTGCGACAAACGGGTCGCGGTGTCCAACGCATTCGAGAAATTGTGCAAGGATTGGAAAGCTGCCGGTGTACACCGAGAGCTTACCGACGACCTCGGCCAATCGCTGCGGATTTGTTTCTGTAACTGCGTTGAAGATCTTAACCACCAGATCGCCATGCTTCTCTCCACGTCTAAGCAGTCCGGTTACAAGCTGAATAGATTTGGCGTTAAGAAGCTTCAATCCCGCAGGGGATAAACCCGCCTCTTGGAGGATCTCACGCGTGCGTTCGACGAGTTCGGGATTGTCCCCGAATGTTGCTCCCTGTAGTGGATTTACTGACTCTGCTGCTGCGATATGTGGTAACATCATTCCCCCGAAATGGCCCCGTTTTCTTGCATGATTGCTCAGCTTGGTGCGCGCGGCCGCTGTAAAAGTTGCTCGAAAATTGCATATAATTACAAATATGGACAAATCTTTGTTGATTAGACCAAATCAGTGGGTTATAAATTGGATATTTAGAGAATATTGATGAAGCTTTCACCTACCCAGGCTAAAGTAGTCGCCTTGACGCAGCTTAATGCCGACCTGCCGATTGCCCAGATCCGGTCCAAACTCGGCTTGCGCGACCATACTATTCGCTATGCGCTCGAACGCGCCCGGTCTCAAGGATTAGTGGCCCAGCGGCACTTTATCAACCTCTTCAGAATCGGATGCTTGCAGCACGAAATATTTTTCTCACTATCTTCGGAGAAGAAAGGTTCGCGTGAAACGCTGCTCAAAAAGCTAATTCAATCAGATCGCATTTCCTGGATTGGTCGGCTCGGCGGGGATTTCCACTACGGCATGAACATCTGTTCGTTTCACATCAACGAAATGCTCGAACTCTTCGACGAGTTTTCAGATGAATACGGCTGCATTTTTCTCGAGAAGAACCTCTCGCTGCGCATTGGGCTGACATATTTCGGGTGCCGCTATCTGGCACCATCAATCAAAGCAAGCCCGCCACTTAGTTACCGCATCACCTCGGAACGCGTCGAGATCGACTATATAGATCATCAGATATTATCGGCGCTCAGCGCCGACGGCAGCAGCTCGATTCATTCAATTGCGCGCACGCTTGGAGTGCCTCAATCGACGGTCGATTATCGTTACAAAAAATTGAAAAATAATGGGGTCATTGTCGGAACCTATTATAATTTTCAACCTCAAAAGGCGGGATATCTCTCGTTTTTATGTCTTATTTCAACCAAAGGGATTAGTAGCTCATTCCGCGAGAAGGTGCTGCAATTTTGCGAAGATAATCCAGAGGTAGTCGTACTGATTGAATCGATGGGCAGCTGGGATTTCGAACTTGCAATCGATGTTCGCGAAGCGGAACACGCAATGACGTTATCCGAAAAAATTCTTGATTATTTCGGTTCCACTCTACACTGGATTAAAATGATTCCGCTGTTTGGGTATCCAAAAGTGCGCGAGTACCCGTTTCAAAAAATTAGACCTTAACAACGCTATTGAGCGCCTTACTAAGCGCTATACCGCCAAAAATTCCTTAATAGGATTGAAGCGCACGCGCTTTTCGAGCGGAACATGTACGGAAACGGCGCACGTAAAATCGATTCGATTTATCATTCCCGCAAATTTCCACGGCGTAAAGTTCGCGCTCCACGCTCCGAATTCAATCGCCGCACCGTCTTGGCCGCCCCCGATTTGAATTAGGCACTCTATTTCGCCATCCCGCGACAAGATAAAGTTCCGGGCGGATTGCGGAACAAGCGTCTCAGGAATTTCGTTATCCAACCCTTGCGTAACGAGCGAGCGCACCGCAAAAGCGCGTCCCGCGGCGCGCTCCGCTGCGCTTACAAGTTCGGCGAGTTCGTATCCTGGCAACAGCGGGGGGAGCAACGGATCGGAGTCACCCACGAAGCGCCCAAGAATATCGACCGCCTCGGCAACTTGCGCGCTGCTGCAATCGCGCAGGCTGTGTTTGAGATCCTGCGCCGCCCGCTCTTCAATTACAGAAGCTGCGTGGATTCCTTCACGGCGCGGAACCAGAACGGTGACCCGCTTATCTCCATGCCACGATTTGCGCGACACATAGCGCCGCTTCTCGAGAAAATCGACTATCGATGAAAGAGAATTCTGTGCCAGTCCAAGCAGATCAGCGAGCTCATTGGTGCGCGGCGGATAGGGAGACAGCACAATCTCGGAGAGCGCCTGCCACTGCGACGAGCTTAGCTCGCTTCCAAACACATGATCGCCGAGCAAGCCAAAACAGCGCGTCACCCGGCGCTGCTCGACGCGATACTCGGGCTCTCCCGCGCGCCGGACGCCGACCGGATGCCCATACCCGTCAGCGATGCGGCGCATCGCCAAGACGAGCTTTTTAAGCTCGGCATCGGTCACGCGCGACGCATATTCGTCGATGGCGGCATTTGAGACCGAATCGATCTTCTTAATCAGCGTCGTTCCCTTATCGGTAATCGTAAAAACCTTTCGCCGCGAGTCACTAGCCGCGGGAGCAGATTTTATAAGGCCCTGTCCGGCAAGGCTCTGCGCAATCCGCGAACATGAGCTTTTATTCAATC
>CAYTAW010000039.1:0-1599 GCA_964435675.1 uncultured Bdellovibrionales bacterium | reverse complement strand
AAACAGAGCAACTCCGTTAGATCAGCGATCCCACGTAATCCGTCCGCTTGCAATTCAAGAATAAAATGGGTTTCCGCGGTCGTGAGGCCCGTGTACTCAATTCGTCCGACAAATCGATTTTTTTGCTGTAACCGACGGAATAGTCGATGCATGCGAAGAAAAGCGCTGCTCATTATGTCGATTTCACCACAAACGCCATTTTCGCGAAACCACTCCTAACCTCTCTCCAATCTCGGGAAGAAGAGAGTCCAGTGTTCCCCGCTTGTCTGAACCGAAATGCCGCCATAGATCAGCGCCCGGCAAGATCTGATGCAGGTGCTCGGTTTGACAGTTTCCATATTCGACCGAGATGTAAAAGCGCTCGCCATATTGGCTGCCGACTCTGATTCCATGGACACCGCTAAAATAGCACTCTACCTTGGATAGCGCCTCGCTGTTGGTTATCGGCACGGCCGTTTCCGCGGCCGGCTCATGCAAGATCGGATCATGGTGGTTCATTCTAAAATGCGATCCTTGGCCAATGCCGAGCCTATTTGTTTCAAAGGGCTTATCGGCCAGCCGCTTATACACAATTCGGTAGGGAGTCTCACCGTCGGGCCCCATGTAAACCACGCCGGTCATCTGCCATCCTTGCCGCAAATGCGCTTTAATCGATGTATTCGCAAACGTTCCTTCACGCACGCTGCCGAGTAGCACATTTGCGCCTTCATCGATCGCGCCTTCATTCATCAATGGGGTAAGAATCGAATAAACAGTCAGTCCAGACCGACCGAATAGCAAGCGATCTTGAGATGCACTCGCCACATAGTGAACCCAGGCAAGATGATCTTTGGCCGCAATCACTCCTGCGTCTAGTAGCCTGTTGTAGTTATCGCCAAGAATTCTTTTGCAGCTTTCAGAATTGTACGTCGGCATGCAAAACCCGCGAATCGCTGAATCGCGAAACACGGCAAATAGCCGCGTCTGTAGAAGTTGGGCGTTCGGTGCCATTTCGGCGATGCTGATGCGGCGAATGAATCCCTCCTGCGGCTGCGGCTTGGATGGATCAATCAACAGCGCGTTGAATAAGTCAGTGGCGCACGAGAGTGCTGCGTAAGGAACGCCAGTGTGCCTGGTTTCAAAATCGAGGACGGAAAGTCCAAGCTCAGCGGCCCCGGCGAAATTGGCAAGCGCGGTGCGTCCGTTGAGTTCGGCATAAATTCGATTGACATTTTCGAAATAGCGCTGCGTGTCAGGAAGCGCTGCTTGACCCGGCGTCCAAATCTTTCCGGGCTCATCTGCGGGGATCGAGCCTTCCGTTAACGCTTGTGTCGTCCACGTATTTTGGCAAACGTTCTTTATCCACTTACGCGTCTCGGTATTTAACTGGCGAATCAAATCGCCCTCCACGGTCTGAGCAAAGCTGCCTTTTGTAAATTCGTTGGCAAACTGAATCGTGTCAGTCCATAGACGTTGCACCGTATGATATGCGGGAGCACTTGCATTCTGAATCTCTGCCATCACCGCCTGTTCGGTGAGATAGCTGACTGCACACATTTTACGCACCGCGTACGTAAGCGAAGAGAATTCTTCACGCGCAATTGCCGGCGTAAAAGCCGC
>CAYTAW010000038.1:0-13494 GCA_964435675.1 uncultured Bdellovibrionales bacterium | reverse complement strand
CTATCGGGTATGGCCAGCAATTGCTTTATTACCCTTACAGTCGGGCGAAGCTACTCTACCTGTTCCGCGTCGTCACGATGAGCCGCTGCCTGTTCGCATTCGTACAGAAGCGCTTCCGAATGGAAATTGGCTGGTGCGCCTTCTAACGGATCAGGATTTGAAGCGCTCCCTAATTGATTTTCACGCTGAACGTTTGCAAACGCTCGGCATGCTTGCGGGCGGCGTTGCTCACGACTTCAATAATATTCTCGCCGGAATTCTGGGGCACACCAGTTACTTGAAGACGGTGCTCCCGGCCGACGGCTCGCACATAGATTCGCTGCGTGCCGTAGAGGACGGCGCAAAAAAAGCGTCAGTTATCATTCAGCAGATACTCAATTTTTCACGACTGGATGCGGTCGAGAAAACGGGCTCATGCGATCTAATTCTAATTACGCAGCAGACTTGCGCCCTCCTGCGCGGGGCAATTCCTCCCGATTACGAATTGGCGATTGAAACGCCGATGACACCGGTCGCGGTAATGGGGGTCGAGGCGAAGATTGCGCAGATCATTGTCAATCTGGTCGTTAATGCGCGCGATGCTCTTCGGCCGGGCGGTAAGATCACGGTGCGCGTGGGGACCGGGGTGCCGAAGCAAGGTGATGTCAGCGCCGTAATGGGGAAGATTGAGGTGTGCGATGACGGCTGTGGAATGAGTGGCGAAACGCTGCAACGCGCCTTTGAGCCGTACTTTTCGACCAAAAAAGAGAAGGGAACGGGGCTTGGCCTTGCCACGGTGCATGCAATTGTCGAATTTTTTGGCGGCAGCATCGACGTCAATTCGAAGGTTAACGCGGGAACAAATTTTACCATTTTTCTCCCGCTTGCGGCGGGCAATCGAAAAAGTACCGTCGAGCGCAGCGACGAGCCGAAACCGGTGCGCAGCAGTCGCGGCGAGCGGATCTTAATCGTTGATGACGAAACGCCGGTGCGGCAGGTTCTTTCGTTGAGCTTGGAGCACTTAGGCTATGAGGTTGAGTTAGCAAGCTCCGGCGTCGAGGCGCTTGAACGTTACGAGTCGCGCGGCGAGCGGTTCGATTTGGTCATTCTCGATATGTTGATGCCTAATCTTTCGGGTGAAGAGGTGTTTTTCAGGTTGCGCAAGATTGATCCGCTGCTGTCAGTGCTGATCATCAGCGGGTATAGTTCGGAAGAAGCGGTGCAGCATATTCTCAACAGCGGCGGAAAGGGATTTATTCAAAAGCCCTTTACTATCGGCGAACTGTCGCGAAAGGTTCGGCGCTGTTTGGATTAAACGGTATTAGGGCGATGATGGTTCCTGGTTATTCTATTCGACATTTAACGGTTAATCCCGGATTGGTGCTCTCGCCGATGAGCGGTGTCACGACGAGCGCCTTCCGGCGCCTGATTAAAGAGCTTAATCCCGGCGCGGTGGGATTGACCGTCAGTGAATTTATTTCGGTCGAGGCGATGACTAGAAAAGTTCCGCGCAGCTTGGCGATGATGAACTTCAAAGAGTGCGAACGCCCCTACGGCATCCAGATTTTTGGACACGATATTAATCGCATGCGAGATGCGGCGCTGATGGTTCAGGATTCGGGAGCAGACCTGCTCGATATTAATTGCGGTTGTCCCGCGCCCAAGGTGGTGAGAAAGGGAGGGGGGTGCGAATTAATGCGTCAGCCTGAGCATCTCGCTGAAATTTTACGCGAGGTCAGGAAGGCGGTTTCGATGCCTTTTACGCTCAAGATGCGTTCGGGATGGGACCAGGGCTGTATGAATGCGCTCGAGATTGCGAAGATAGCAGAAGCTGAAGGAGTAGAGGGCGTTGCAATCCATGGTAGGACTCGTGCCCAGCTCTATCGCGGCAGTGCCGATTGGGATGTGGTGCGCCAGGTGCGCGAGCAGGTTAAGATTCCAGTCTTTGGCAGCGGCGACGTCGTTGATGTGGCTTCTGCTGAGGAACGGCTGCGTTCGGGATGCAGCGGTCTTTTTATCGGACGTGGCGCCTTATTCAATCCATTTCTTTTTTCCGAAATTCAGACAGGGGTGGCGCGTCCACTGCGAGGCGATGTCGAGCGGGTGGTGCGGGTTCTTCTACGATATATGGAGCTCTTGCGCGAGGAATTTTCCGAAAAAGGTTCAATCGGTAAGGTTAAGCAACTTGCGTCGCAGATGTGCGCGGGGCACTCATGGAAACGCGATTTTCTCCGAATTCCAACGCTCAAAGACCAGACCGATTTCCTCATGCGCGTGCTTGAAACGCATCATCGGGAGGGAAGTGTGCGCAGCGAAGCGCCCCTGGTGTCGGCCGCGGCCGTCAGCTATGATTCGGTCAGTTGATTGAATCTATGCTGAAAATTTCGAATATAGCTAAATCGTTCGGTGCCAAGAATGTCTTGACCGATGTTTCCTTCGAGCTTGAAATCGGCAGCCTGAATGGGTTGATTGGGCCGAGCGGCGACGGCAAAAGCGTGTTAATGAAGATAATCGGGCAGATTCTACAGCCTGACTTCGGTGTCATCGAGTGTGAGGGGAAGGCTGAGTTCGACGTTAGTTTAATGTTCCAGGAAGGAGCGCTGTTCGACTCTCTCTCGGTTATGGATAACGTAGCTTTTCCTCTGGTGCATGGAAACGTCCCGCATACGCTGCTGCCGCGTAAGCGGCGCGCAGCGGTAATCGAGAAATGTCTCGAAGTGTTGGGAAAAGTGGGGCTCGCGAACGCGGCAAATAAATTCCCCGGTCAGTTGAGCGGTGGAATGCGCCGCCGCGTTTCGCTGGCGCGCGCGCTCGTTGCCAAGCCTCCGCTTTTGCTGCTCGATGACCCGACTTCGGGGTTGGATCCGGTTGCCAGCAGCGTAATTATGAATCTGATTGCCGAGATGCACCGCGAATACAGGCCGACTATTTTAATAGTCAGCCATGATTTGCGCCGGCTTTTCCCCCTTGTTGAGCGCGTCGATGCGCTATTTGATGGCCGGATTGTATTTTCTGGAACGGTTCGAGAATTGGTCGAGAAAGGCGATTCGAATCTCAAGCGCTTCGTCTCGGCACGCTACGATCTCGAAGACGGCGGCTGTCCGGCGTTGTCTGAACCGTGAAATATCTGTATGAGTCATGCGCGATAAAAAACTAATAGAAGCCGAGAGGCGAAGGCTCTTCGCCGGAATTGGGGTGCCCGAACCCGCGCCGTTCATTGTTGATGATTTTCAGCGCGAAGCGCTCGACGCCGTGAGCGAGGGGCACGATGTGCTTGTCGTTGCGCCGACTGGAGCCGGAAAGACATTTATTGCCACTGAGTCCATCCGACGCACGATGGAATCGAAAAAGCGCGCGGTGTACACCACGCCTCTAAAAGCGCTGTCCAACACAAAATTTAACGAGTTCCGCAGATTGTTCGAGCCCGCATACCAGGTCGGAATTCTCACAGGCGATCGCAAAATTGATGGCGATGCGGGGGTGGTAATTGCCACAACTGAAATTTACCGCAATGAACTGTATTCCCACTCATCGAGTTATTCTCTGGTAGTGCTCGATGAGGTTCATTTCCTATCGGACCCGCAGCGCGGCCCAGTATGGGAGGAGAGTATCATCCTCACACCTTCAACATCGACTCTATTGATGCTTTCGGCGTCGATATCGAACGCCGAGGAGGTTGCCGAGTGGGTGCAGGAAGTGCGCGGTAAGGAATGCCGCATCGTTTCCAAGAGCGAACGGCCAGTCGAGCTGCGTTACGGTTTTTTGCATCCGGATCTTGGGGTCATACCGTTGCGAGACGAAAAGGGCCGCTTATTGCCAGAGGTTTCGGCATTTTACGGATCGAGTTCGCTCGATGCGAGCGGGATGCGAATGGAGCGCCGCGGAAACCGGCGCGGTGGGCCCCCGCGCGGAGGCGATAGGCACGGCGGCCGGCGCAGGAGGCGACGATGACACTGCGTGAATTTCCCATACCGCGAATGCTCGATGAATTAATTGACGATAATTTGCTTCCGGCGCTTATTTTTCGCACGGCGAGAAAGCAGTGTGATGCGGATATCGAACGATTGGCGCGCTCGCGGTCTGCGCTCTTATCCGATGATTTTCAAAAAATATTGGCAAATGAAGTCGAATCAGTCGCCTCGCGCTATGCGATCGATTTAAACGTGCTTACGGAGAATCCTCAGTATCAGGCATTGATTACTACCGGATGCGGCGCGCACCACGCGGGACAACTGCTGGCGTGGCGTTTGCTCTTGGAGGAATTGATGAGCCGCGGGCTGTTGCGCATGATGATTGCAACTGGAACTGTGGCCGCAGGCGTCGACTTTCCGGCGCGAACGGTCGTTGTTTCGGCGCATAGCAGGCGCGGAAACGAGGGGTTTGTGATACTCGCCGCGAGCGAATTTCAACAGATGTCAGGCCGTGCAGGGCGGCGTGGGAAGGATGCGGTCGGGATCTGCTTAGTCGCCCCGGGAGTGTACTGCGATGCCCGGGTGATCCACGAAATCGCGCAACGACCTCCTGAGCCGCTCCGGTCAGTTTATTTTGCTGCTCCCTCGAGCGTTTTAAATCTTCTTAAGTACCGCAACGTGGATGATCTTCGTTTTACTGTAGAGCGGAGCTTCGGCTCTTATCTAGATCGAAAAACGGCGCTGCGCATGCGCGAGACCGCGGTGGCCGAGTCGGAAATGCTTGCCCAGGATGATATGTCGGGAGAGCGGCGCAAAAAGGCGCAGAAGCGCATTAGGAGACTTGAGCGCGAAGCTGATGAAATGCAGGCGCGTCAGATGAGCGCACTTGAAGTTTCTCTGGAAGGTTTGACGAAGCTCGGATACATCGAGCGTGGTGGATTAACTGAGAAAGGCTTCTGGGCGGCTAATTTGTGCACGACCCTTGTTCTTGAACTCGCCGAAGCAATTGCCGATGGACTTTTCGACGATTTGCGGGTCGAAGAGTTGGTGGGGCTAGTGGCGGCGATTGCAGGTGATCCGCATCGGCCCTATTATAGTTTGCAGCAGAACCCGATCAAAAAAGAACATTTTAAAAAGATGAACGGCATCCTCCAGCGAGTGCGAGAGGGGTACAAATCTCCGAGCGGAAGCGAGGTTGCCGTTGTTCCCGATGCGGCGTTAACCGTAAATCTCTGGATGGAAGCTCAGAGCTGGAACGAGTTTGCATCGCTGCTGCGGCTAGCAGGAGTCGCCGAAGGCGATGTCGCGCGATTAATTACCCAAACGGCCGACCACTTAAATCAAATTACACGCCTCGAAGACTCTCATCCCTTGTTGGCGAAGGCCGCGGCTGAGGGACGGAAATGTCTCTTGCGCCCGCCGGTGTCGGATGAGTTTATGATCGAAGTTGAGAAAGCCTAGATCTGATCTGGTTTGCCAATCCGTGACGGTCGCCAATCAGCGGCACTAATAAGCGGATAGCAATCGGTAACAGACTTTCGAGCGATCCAGACAGCTCTCGGATCAATTAAATTTGCAACGTTGGTGGGCGCCAGTAAATACGGCGAACCGGATAACCCAATTCCCAGCCTAAATCGGCTATATCCCGGCTTACAGTTGGAGCTTTTTCGATAGTACATTTTCGTCTATGATCCAGAGTGCTCGTTCTTGACGGGCTACTATTGTGGTGAGGATATAATGCGAGTTTTAGTTCCTATTAAACGGGTGCCTGATTACCAGGTCAAAGCCAAGGTTAAACCCGATGGCTCGGGCATCGAAACCGACGGTGTAAAATGGGTGATTAACCCCTTTGATGAGATCGCCGTAGAAGAGGCGATTCGACTCAAAGAGAAGGGGGTTGCCACCGAGATTGTTGTGGTCACGGCTGGACCGGCCGAAGCGAGCGCGCAGCTCCGATCCGCTCTTGCGCTTGGCGCCGACAAAGCAATTCATGTGATCCATGCGGGTGTCATCGATTCGGATCTCGCTTCGCGCATTCTAGAGTCGGTCTACAAGCGTGGAGAGTATGGACTGGTTATTATGGGTAAGCAGGGCGTGGATTCGGATGCAAGTCAGACGGCGCAGTTGATGGCCGCCCGCCTTGGTCTTCCGCAGGCATGCTTTGCTTCGAAGGTCGAGATCGCCGATGGTAGCGCAACGGTAACACGCGAGGTTGACGGGGGGCTCGAGACCATTAAGATTCCGCTTCCGGCAGTTATATCTACTGATCTCCGTCTGAATGAGCCACGGTATGCGTCACTTTTCGGCGTGAAGGCGGCAAAGAACAAGCCGCTCGAAGAGATCGCATTTGACACGCTCTCAATACCTGCGGAGGTGAAAGTGCGCGTGGTTTCGATGGCTGCGCCGCCGAAGCGTCAGGCGGGGCGGAAAGTGGGCAGCGTTGCGGAGTTAGTCACCGCGCTACAGTCAGAAGCAAAGGTTCTCTAGGGAGATTGATATGTCGGCGATTTTAGTTTTCTTACAACAGTCCGGCGGGAAGCTGATTAAAGGGTCTCTTCCGGCAATTACCGCAGCGAAAGAGTTGCAGGCAGCGTGGTCGAAGAGCGAGCTAAAAGGAGTCGTGCTCGGGGCTGGCGCTAAGGATGCGGCGCAAGAGGGGCTTGCCTATGGATTTAATGAAGTGCTCTACAGCGAGGCTGCGGAGCTTGAGAATAATTTGGCCGTGCCTCTTGCGGCTGCAATAGCGCAAGCGGCTCAGAGCTGCTCGGCGGACACGGTTGTCGCCTGTAGCACGAGCGTTGGAAAAGACATCATGCCGCGCGTCGCAGTGCTTCTCGACGGTGCTCAAGTTTCGGAAGTGTTGAGCGTGAAAAGCGACGGATCGCTGACCCGGCCTATGTATGCGGGGGATGTGATAGCGACGGTTGTGCTCGAAAGTTCGGTCAAAGTCGTAACGGTGCGCCAGACCGCATTCCAGGCGCCGGTTGAGGGCGCTGCTTCGGGTTCTGTGCAAGAATTTTCTCCGCAGTTCTCGGGTGCTGCCGGTGAATTCGTTTCACGTCAGGCATCAGGCGGCGAGCGGCCTGAGCTCGCCGATGCTTCGGTGGTCGTGTCCGGCGGACGGGCGCTGCAGTCGGCCGAAAATTTCGAGAAGATTATTTTTCCGCTCGCGGACGCCCTGGGTGCCGCAGTCGGCGCATCACGCGCTGCCGTGGATTCAGGTTATGCGCCGAACGATTGGCAGGTGGGCCAGACCGGAAAGGTTGTTGCGCCGCAGCTGTACATAGCGGTTGGCATCTCCGGCGCGATTCAGCATCTTGCCGGCATGAAAGATTCTAAAGTGATCGTGGCGATTAATAAGGATCCGGACGCGCCGATTTTTGAAATTGCCGATTACGCGTTAGTCGCCGATCTGTATCAAGTTGTTCCCGAGCTTACTACTGCGGTAAAAGGCCTTAAGTAAAGTGGGGCATAACGAACGCATCAGGCGTGAGCGACGTAGGCAAAGAATTATTGCACTGTTATTGGTGATCGTTGTTTCGTTTGGAGCGTACGCGCTCTCGTTTTTATATCAGCAAAATGCCCTACTGCGAGTGACTTTTGTTCCGCCCGGAGCGAATGCGACGGTTCATTACATGCTGGAAGTCGCCGATACGCCTACTAAGCGATCGAAGGGTTTAATGTTCAGAAAATCGCTCGCTCCAAATGGAGGGATGATTTTTATCGGGACTGAGGATGTCGTTCAAAAATTTTGGATGCAAAACACGTTCATCTCTCTCGATATGATTTTCATCGATAAAGATAAGCGCGTGGTGGGTGTGTTAGACTCGGTGCCTATCTTGAATAGCGAGCCGCGCTTTGTTGATACGCCGAGCCGTCATGTAGTCGAACTCGCGGCAGGAAGTGCGAAGCGGGACGGTATCGTCGCCGGAACCGTCGTCCAATTTTCAGAAAAATAGACAACAAAAAAAGTGGGGAAGCTATGAAGGCGCTTGGCAAAGGATGCTTTGAGCTGATAATTGCCTGGGCGGCGGCGGGGTATGGGCTCTACTATTATTTCCACAAGCATTTCGAGGCTCCCGGAGATCTGTATGGTGCCATTGGCGGTGGAATGTTTGTGGCGATGGCCTGGGGGATGTTCAGAAACGTGACCCTCGCGCTGAAGCAGCGCAAATTGATACGTCAATCGCGCACGAAGACTGCCTATCGGGATGGCGAATCGATGGTGGCAATCGGCACGATTCGTTCTCTTGGCGAGCCGATTATTACACCGTTCCGAAAAAAGGAGGGCGTAATTCTTGCCTATAACGTGTATTGCGAACGGGTTACACATACCCGCTCGAGCAATAGCAATTCGACCGATACTGATATTCGTAAAGATATGTTGATGGGTGGTTTTATCATGACCCCGTGCGCCGTGCGCACTCCCGTAACGCAGGTTAAAATCCTTGGTTTTCCGATTCCGACGGAATTTCCAGAGGATGTTTTTCTGGCGACGTCGGTGCGAGAGCAAATTGGCGAGTATATACGAAATACCACCTTTGGGTCGATGAAAGGATTTTCTGTTAGTGATGCTTGGAAAACCATCAAAAACGCGATGACAGAAGATGACGGATCGTTGCGCGATGAATGGCGCAAGGAGAGCGTTGAGATGGAAATCGATCAGAGCCCGGAATCCGCGTATTGCTCGGAGCAATTCGTACCGAATGGGTCCCAGGTGGTGGCATTCGGAGCGTACTCCGCATCGAAGGGCGGAATGATTGGCAAGCTATCAGATGGTGGCATGCAGATGTTTCCAGGCGACGAGAAGAGCGCCTTGGCAAAGCTCGGCGGCAAGGTTCGTTCGGGGATTATCATTTCACTTATTTTCGCCCTGCTTGGCACTCTCGGATCGTACGGCATTTTGACTGCGCGTGAAAATTCGAAGGAAGTGCAGTCTTCGAAGCGTTCGCGGCTGCTTTCTGCCGTCGATAGCGATGATATTGATGCGGCACGGCACATCTTGGAGACGGGTATTCGATTTTCTGGCGATCGAGACAGCGTCGAAAAAATTTTGGGGGTGGTCAAGACCAAGGAGATGCTTGCACTTTTAAAAGAGCACGGACTGAATATCAATTTACCGCTCAATGGCGGCCGCACGGCGTTGCACAATGCGGTTTATCATGAGGATTTCGAGCGCGTAAAGATTTTGCTCGGTGCTGGAGCGGATCCCAACATCAAGCAGCGCGAGTATGGCACGCTTCCCCTCGAAATTGCTCACGATGCGCATAATAAGGAGATTTTTGCCGCGTTAACTGCGGCAGGCGCGAAAGGCCTATTCGTTACAGAAAAAGAAGGCAAGAACGTTACCGCAAATGGCGAGGAGGTCGCCGCATTGCAGAAATTCCTTACGGCATTTGTTAGCCGCGATGCCGCGGCGCTTCGGCCGCTGGTTGAGGGATGGCCGAGTTCGTTCTTCGACTCATTCGCCAACGGCCTCTATGATGGTACGCGCGAAGAGAAGTTTACATTTATCAAGGGCTATTCGACCGGTGACGCCGCTACGCTTTTCATCCGGTTTAAGACGCTTTCGCCCAGTGATTTGTGGCTCATAACAATGATCAATAAAGACGGCGTCTGGAAAGTGCGCCGCGAGGGGCTGGATGATCGGGGAGCTTGGTCGCCCGATCTTTAGGTGAATAATCCGGGGAGGCTTGGCCCGGTGACCGAGCCAAATACTCGGTTCGGATCGAAGTCCATTCGCGCTAAAATGCGGCGATGAACTTCGACGATGTTATAGCGCATCGGGAGCCATCCGTTTTGGGTCAGATCGCTCACTAATGTGTCGCCATATATACCGCCATTTACCGCTCCGCCTGATAAGAACAGCGTGATTGCTCCGCCGTGATCGGTCCCGCCTGAGCCATTCTCGCGGTTGGTTCGGCCGAACTCCGAAAAAATAACGATAATAAGATTATTCCAGAGACCCTTGGATTTCATGTTGCCTACGAACGTGGTGAAGGCGGTGTTGAATTCCTGCGTCAATGCGTTTAAGTTCTGCGCTTGCGAAGAATGTGTATCGAACCCAGTGCGGCGCATGTATGCGACTTGCGCCCCGATACTGGAATTACTAAAGAGGATTTCGACATCGCGAAATTGTCTTCCGAGATAGCTCGAGGTATAGCTGCTGGGAAAAGTGGTTTGCTGCATAGCCGTGCGCATCGTTTGCGAGTTATTCACCGAAATTTCGATTCCGTTGACTATTTCGCCGGTCGCCGGACGATCGCCTGACTGAGGGGTATCTTGTGAAACAGAGTAAATCATATCGCGGCGGAAATTATTCTCGGATGTATTTTGAGTAAAGTCGCCGTGAAAATAGAAATTTTCAAGTCCGTTTACCTGTGTTCCTCGATACCCGCCGCCTTCGAACGCCAAGTCGGATCCCGAGATGCTGACCGCTTGCATGCTGCTCCAACCAAATTCTGTTCCCATGCGATTTATAAATCCGCCGGTCGATTGTATGGTCCGATCGGAGACGCCGCGTGCATATGCGACCTCTGCCTCTAGGTGCGAGCGCGACATATTCTCGTAGCCGACATTTAAAACGGCAGCCAGTTTTCCTTCGTCGTACAGCGATTTGAAAATTCCTAAATTCGGATGAAGGCCGAAGCGGCCATCCGTTGCTAATAGAGTATTCGGCGCTTTAGCCAGTGTCGGACGCAGAGCGGCGAGCTCCGTGTACAGCGCGCCGCTCACCGGCTGCAAGGCCGCGAGACCGTCGAGTCCGCCATTAAGGTTTACAAAGAGCAACTTGGTACCGTTTCCCTGACCAGCGAAGGCGTTCTTCAACCCGAGTCCGGGAACGACGCCCCAGGCGAGCGCGCCTCCGCATACGCATGCTGTGCGTTTCAAAAAATCACGTCTGCTTAATTTTGTCATAGTTCACCTCGACTACTTCAATTGAAACTCGGGCATTGCCATTAGAATGTAATACACCCCCATTCCTTTACGCTGCTGAGCGGTACTATCTGAATTGTTGTACGGGGTAGACTGGTACGAGTTGTTGTATTGCCGCGTTTTGTTCATATAGTCGATAATTCCGGCGCGTTGATCTTCGCTGAGTGTGCCGATTCCAAGCTTTAGCGCGACTGCGGTAATTACATCCGCTGCGCTCGCTGTCCCCGAGGGAAGAACTACTAGGGGAGACCAATCAGGATCCGATTGCTTTTGCGCGGTAGTATCACCGATTAGGTACGCGATCAGGTTGCTGCGTCCGAGTAGAACTGATGGACTGGTAAAACTGCTTGTATTAAACCAAAAAACTGACGGCGCCAAATTAACCGGCATGCCCATTTCAACTAGGGCGCGATCGGTTTCACCCGGATTGAATGATTCGAATAGTCCGAGTGTGCGAATGCTTTCGACAGTGTATTCAATCGAATTCTTCGGAAGCGTATCGCGATATTGTTGATCGAAGAACGCTTTGGATTTAAAAAGTTCGCGCATGGCCGGGCGTAGCTTGTAATTATGAGCGGCAATTACAGCGCCAAAACTCTCGACCAAAGCGCGCGGTGGGTTGGGGGTGAGGTATGCTTTAAGAATTTCGCTGGCATAATAATTCTTGACTCCCGGGTGATGCGCAAATATGCCGCGCACTAAATCCTCTTCGGTTTCTCCGCTGAAAGCCCACGGTTTGTTAGGGAACATCTGATGTGGTCCGTTTGCGTGCAACGTACCGTCATACTGGGCGTCGATTTGATTGGTGGTGTAATTGAGGCGTGTCTTCCAACCAGTCAGCATGCGGGCGGCCACTGCTATATCGCCATTTCCGTCAAGTGTCGTCTCGGTGTAATTAGGGTTCTGATCGAGATCGACTGGTCCAAGCGTGAAGAGTTCCATCAATTCGCGGGCGTAGTTCTCATTCGGTTTTGTTTTTGTGTTGGTGTCGTTATTTAGATATATAAGCATCAACGGATCCCGTGATATGTCGACGCCGAGCTGGGGGAGGTCTGTGTCCGCTGCGGCAGATTGGCGTAAGCGAGAGTAATAATCCCAAAATTCGCCACGGAATGTTTCGTCGCCGATGACATCTCCTGCAACGGTCCAAACGCTTAAAAGAAATAAGGCAAGTTTTTCCGAATAGGGGTTCGCGGTATTAGACCAAAGGTCGAGCAGCGCTTGGCGCTGACCGCTTGGCGACTGCGTTGTCGAAGAACCGACCTGCCCATCGCGCCGATCGAGAACGCGCGCCATGAGGGTTGGTGAGTCCTCGCGCAACGTCATAAATGCGTCGACAAATGCGCTCGCGCCCTGTTGCTCAGCGATGGTAACAAGGTACTCTTCCTTCGAACTCAATCCGAATCCCGCCTTCTCGAGAAAGCTACGCACATCCTCACGAGTTAGCGCGCGAGTAATCGGATCGAGCGTCGCTTCTTCGTTCGAGCCCTTGCGGCACCGAGAGTTTCCTTCTTGCATGAGAGTTTTCTTCAGTGCGATTTGCTTTTTAATCTTTTTTGCCGCCTTACCGCTACCGAGACGTTTGACCTTTTTCTGAAGATTCTTGATGTCGTCGTTGAATGGGGTAAACGATTTTCCCCGCAGGGTTCCCGCGACGATCGCTCCTTTCCTCGGTGCGCACTGATAGACCCTGCCGTTTTCATGTACGACCTGAAAGACATCTTTGGGATTAACCTTGAATGGGAGTGAGCCCGGTTCGGCTGCGCTATGAGAGGGGCATATCAGCGCTACTGCGGCTGTCGCTAATAGTTCGAAATAGAATCTTTGAAATTTGGGGGCCATCGACTCCTCAGCTTTTGTTCACTTGCCGGTGAAGCAATTTCTGCACCACCACTTTGGCAGGCAAACGTATTGGAGTGACTGGAGAAGTTGCGTCTACCGGGGCGGGAATTAGGACGTTTATTGTTACGGACAAAAATTGTAATTGAGCCTACCGAGTGAAATAGGCACTCAGCGAGTGACGATCTCGTCCATTTTGACCACTTCGAAGTCACTTCCCTTTATGCCCCGGATACGCCCGAGCTGCTCATCGTCCCAGCGCTCATCGTGCACGCCGCTTATGTACCAGTTGGAGCCGTTGTCGGCGAGAAACATGCCATACTTCTTGAGCGCACGGAGGACGACCTGCACGGGCGCAGGATAGCTAGAAATATCAACTGACGCTTTTAGCCGTACGCGCATCCCCATTGGCGGCAAGCCCTCTGAGCTGTTGCTGCTCGCAAAGTGGCGGGCCGGTGAGACGTAGGCTCTACGTGTCCTGCTGGCAGTAAAGCGCAACGCATGCGTTATTTCGCCCTGCTCAATTACTTCATCGTAACGGACGAGCCCCGGAAAAATAGGGAGGCCTGCCGCGTCCGCTGACGTCCATCCAGCTGGACGAAGGGTGTTCGAATTGAGATCGAAAATTGCGCCTGAACCTGCGCTCCATCCACCGGCTGAGTGGAATACATAGAAAAGCTCATAAAGAGTCCAATTATCACGATCGACGAGTAGTATGTGGCGATCGCCGTTCGAGTTATCGCCACCTTCTATTGGCGGATTGTCCGGGATTGGATAGGGGCCCTGGTCGCTTTCGTCTTCATACTCAAATAAAACGCCTTTCTTCGCT
>CAYTAW010000037.1:0-13754 GCA_964435675.1 uncultured Bdellovibrionales bacterium | reverse complement strand
ATCGAAATCAGCCCACAAGAGACGCGGACTGATTTCTAAAATCAGCGCTGCACTTCCCAGCAACATACGCAACAACTTATTCATAATGAATTCCCCGCCTCGTCAAACAACCTTCCTGCACGGTTGCGCATACTCTCATGGAGGGTTCCAGCACCGTACAGATCGGTGTCGTAATTTTTAAGTGCCGGCACACCCTCATCATCAGAGACCCCGCGCGCGAGGACACGGTGCCTGCTTGGCAAGCATCGAATCTTGAATGTGTATACCAAAAATGAATCCGGTGATTTCTTTTCTCGATCGTATTCCACAACGCGCGTTTTCGCACCGAACGCCTCTTGTGGGTCAGAGGGCATCTGCCCAGGATCTATGAATAGAATGTCCGTATAGAGACCGTCGCCGGTCGGCTTATCGAAATCACGAAACCTCCGCGCATCTTTTCCGCACGGCGGCAACGCAGGCAGATTTTTATACCGAGCGTCAATTTCATCCGCATTCCTTTGAATTTGTCGATTAGCATACTCTTCCGCTTGCGCACGGAGCGCTAACCATTCCGCAGTCTCGATGCGCCGTCTTGGCGCGGGCAGCGGAGTGCCTGATGTTCCGCGCAGATGCACCGTAATAGGACGATCGCTTACCCATTCTTCGGGATAAAACGGATGGGGATAGCGAATCTCTATTGGCCGCATGCGGTCGATAGAAACTTTGCCGGTTAAGACGTCCTGAAATTGACGCTGCACCTCTGGAGGATAATGCTCGCTTGGAGCGTGTTGCCCATGTACGGAATAAGGTGCGACAACGTGCGCCGCAACCATGAATCCAATACCGATAAGAACCGAGAATACCTTTCTCATAAACCTATTCGATCTTGCGGCCGATCCCGTGGCGCGTCAAGAACAAAACCGGCTCCAATCCGCGAAGCCTCTACTGAATGTTATGTATTTCGCGATAGGAACGTCTACTATCTCCCGCTCGCCGTTGAGCACGAAGGATGGATAGATTTTACGCTCATTACGGTTTGCAACGCTAAATTACCTTGCACATCACCATATTACGACACGTCGTTCTTATGCGTCATTTTTAAAGAATACCGCATATCATTAAATAGAACACTCATCAGAAGTGGAGGTTTTACGATGGTTGTCAAAGCGCGCCGCTATTTCATCCTGTTCATCATTGCCATTTCCTCTCCATTCGTACTGCTTAAGGATGCACGGGCATTGGTTCCGATCGATCAGATCAAGATGCTCATGGATATGCTATACGACGTCTACGCAAACATCGACCCGCAGGTGGCGTATGACCTCTCGCGAGTACGCAATGACCTGCCTAAAATCATACAAGGTCAAACAATTTCAATGCAGCCGCAAATGACCAAGTACAATGATGAGATGGAAGCAAATTTCGCCGATCACAAGGCGAAAACTGGCAGCGATGCGGTTTCGCTCATCCCGAACACTCAGCAGCTGCTGCAGTTAATACAAACGCTGGTGAACCACACCTTCGATGCATCATTCAAGCAAGGCTTGGCTAGTGGTTATAGCGATTATGCGGCAAAGCTTACGGAAGTAAGTAACAGCATTGCCGCCCCAACTGACGGCAGTACTCCGCCCGCTCCGCCGACCGATGTGCTTTCAGGAGCAATCCCCTATTTCCAAAATCAAGCAGCGCAAGCTCGCGCCAATGCTGGGCGGTTTGCCGGGATTACAGTCAATGGCGCCTCAAACCCGATAGACTTGCAGCGCAATATCGAAGCTGCGCAGGGGCGTATTGCCGGACTTCTTAATGGCAACAAGTTCAACGACGGCGCCGCGCAAGGGCTGATCAACGCTCTTTCGCGAATGAAGGAGCGCGCTATCGCTATGCAGCAGCGGCCTGACCATGAAAATGATATCTACGATCAAGAAGAGGCCGATGGATTGGTAAACATGGCCAATAACCTTATTCAGTCGAGCGCTAAAGCTTCGCTGGAAGAAGTCGCCACATTTACCGATTCGATCGTATCCGGTCTGCAAAGGGCACTCGATAGTATCGTCAATCCGGTTGAGACTGAAGTGCCAGGCGAGACCGCGCGCACGATAGTTGCCGATCTTTCGCAGCAGGCTGCCACTCGCGCGGCAAATGCACAATCAGCTGCGAACAGCGCCGCAGCGGCGATCAACAGCGACCTCGCTGCAGTAAACAGCTACTGGACGAATCAGCTCTACGCAACGCGCATTCACTGTCATTGGGAAGAGAAGATGGGAGACGCCCTCCAGCCGTTGTATGCTATGTACGATGAGTATAACAATCTCAATCAACCGGAAGCATTTTTGATCGCCGCAAATAGTGCATTGTGGACGCAACTGAAATCCGAAATTTTGCGCATCTCTGGGCTCCTGAAGGCCAGCATGGAAAAAGAGAACGCCGAGGTGAGTAAATCGGCGGCCGCCAATTTTTCAATCCCCCAGCTACCGCCAATTGCCGGCGCCCCGCACTTTCGCTTCACCGGCCAATGCGGCGTTTATACTGAGGATCCAGCTTCAAAGGCGGCACGAGCGGCATCACCCGCGACATTGACCGCAAGTGTTGCCACCATTAGCGCCACAGCTCGGCGGGCAGCACGCGACGTAAAGCGCACGTCAAAAGCTAAGTCAAAGCCGAAAAAGCCGAAGAAGAATTCAATTGCGCCAGGAAAGTTTAAACAGAACGTCAACCGTTCAGTGAAGAAGTTTAAGTCAAATCTGCCTGCGCACATGAACGAGACATACAAGACTCTGTATAAAGTGTATCCGCCTGTCCCCTTTAGCAGAAAGTAAGTTCAGCTGACCATGGCAGCCGTCTATCTCAGACGGCCGCGCTTTGTGCTTAGTCCGCCGTCTTTTTTATGCGCCAGGGAAAGGCTTTGAAATCCTCATTGGAAATTTTCTCGCGCTTGCCTTGCCGCTGCTCTTCAATCTCTTGCTCAAGCCGCGCAAAGTCTTCTTTTTTAAGCGAAAAGAGAGTTAAAGAAGGATTATTAAATCCATAGGTGCCGTATTTCGGCACGAATTCTTTTATAATGGGAACTCGACCAAACACTTCACGGAAACGTTCACGCAGCGCCGGATCTAAGTTTGGCTGCGAGAAGTACCGATCATAGAAAAGGCTTGAGAGCACTAAATAATCTCCATTCGAAGCTTTCAAGTTCCCGATACTCAAGTTGGCAAGAATGGTCGCTCGCGGAACCCACACGACTTTGAATTCATCATGCCAGAACCGAGGACAGTAAGGCTTCCAGTCAAGCAAAACCGTCGAACCGTGAGGCAAATTCTCGATCATCCATTGCGCCATCTCGTCGCGCGTATCGACCGCCACTTCAGAGGCTAGCTGCACGCTGCGCACTGCCGGAACTAAAAACGCGGCGATGAGAACGATCGGCATCGCCACGCGCAGCTTGGTACGCCTTAATTTCTCCGTCAATGCCGCGGACGCAAGCGCGATGAAAGGGAGACAGGGAAGAATATAGCGTTCTGGCTGCGGCGCCGGCTTAGCTTTTACCCACTCCGCCGGCAGGTAGAACATGCAAATCAATCCAACGACGAACAGTCCCTCAATATACCAGGAGCAGAGCATCGCGCCCGCAGCAATAACCGCAAGCACTGCGGCGACGATGCCAACGCCCGGAACAATGCTGCGCCAATAGTGATAGGTCCAGTACTGCGACCACGCGTCGAAGGGTACCGTATGGCCGCGTTCCATATGATGACGCTCGGAGTTGAAGTCTTTTAGAAATTTTTCCGGCGTAATCACACTGTACGGCGTACACATAATGAACCCGAGCGGCGCAACGGCCCCCGCTGCGCACGCGTGGAAGAAATAGCTCCAGTCAGGCAATATGGTGCGAGACTTGAGCCACGGCGCAGCGCCGACAATCAAGATAGTGAGCATTCCGGAATATTTCGACGACGCCGAAACACCCGAAACAAATCCGGCAAGAATCAACAGCCGCGGACGATCTTCATAGACCGCCTTAAGCGTGATCACCAAGGCGAGCAATACGAAGAATAGCAGCAGCGCATCCTCCTTCATGTAGCGGCTGCACGTCACATGCAGCGGGAACACCGCGAGCAGCGCGGCAGATATGAGCCCTGCCCTACGGTTAAAAAGATAGGCGCCTGTACGATAGACGAGATACAGCGAAAGCGTGCCCGCCGTGGCACTGACGCACCGGCCAGCAAAGAAAGCGGTTTCACGAAAGGTGCCTCCCATTCCGAAAAAGTGGAATAGCTTATTCAAGCCATACGAAGAATACAGAAGCAGCGAAGGGTGAAGGAAATATTGCGGATCGAGATTCCCCTGGTCGACCATGCGCATAATCGCATTAACTTTCGGGACCTCATCGGGATGGTAATTACTCGGGAGGCCGAACCCGAGCCCGTATGCGCGCAATAGCCCGCCAAGAAGGACGATGATTGCAATCAGCAGCGCGGAGAGCCCCGGAGCACAGTCTATCATCCCCTCATCATCATCCCTCGTGCGCGCTCTAAGATATTTTTCAGAAATCAAAATACCAAGGCCGAAACTTGCCGCCAAAACCCAGAGCGCTCCGGCGCGCGCAAAGTAGAAGTTAATCAAGTCGCTTAGAAAATAAGAAGCTATTGGCGGAAGAAGCAACGCAATCCATGAAAGCCCGAGCCGGCGCAGCGCGTAATCGTAAATGAACCAAAGCAATACGAGCGCAGCGAACACCCCCCCAAAATAACGAAGCGCAACAATTGGCACGCCGAATCGGGAATTAATCTCAAGCGATTGGAGCTGCGCGCCCAATTCACGCTTGTCTTTCTCGGAGACGACGACTGGATTGACCACGTCGATGCTGATACGGCGCGGCTCACAGTCACCGTTCAAACTTAACGTGAAGCTTCCGTCCTTTTCTACTAAAAATTCTCCGCGCTGAATGCCGCAAACCGAAACACGAAAGTGCGCGGGCGAATTTGTATTTGGCCGCCATGATTTGAGCGTCATTGTAAAGCGGTTACCGAACGGTGCTAAATCGGGCAGATCAATCTGCGCGCCATCTTCAATCCATGAATCCGGATGTATACCGGAAAAACGATCGAGACTGTGCTTAGGCGTCAGAAAGTTTTCGTAACTTGCGCCGAGCCCATAGAGCGCTGCCAAAAACGAGAGAATAAGTGCGAACAGCAACCGTTTAATCATTTCTTTATTTTCCCTGCGCCGAGAGATATTCCTTGAGTTTTTTCACGTCGACAACCACCGACCAATCATCGCGGAAGGTCATAAATGGATAACGGTGCAGATCGGGCGCCGATGGAAGCTCTCGAAAAGCATAGTCGGTATAGGGGCGCGAGGTAAGCTCCTTATTCAACACATCGAGGGGCGGAAAGTATTTAGCCTCCTCAAGCGCTTTCGGATAAAATTGTTTTCGCTCAAATACGAAATAATCAATACCCTCCGGCTCGAGGATAGCCACGAGTTCGTCGAGGGTTCTGGCGTAATGGGCCTTTAAGGATATTGAAAGACGGCGCTTCATCTCTTCATTATAGGTACGATAAAACGGGTGCGCGGTTTCGGTAGTGACGTATCCCTGCCGAGCCGCGAAAAGAAACACACTATCTAAATGGGTTGGATGACCGGCGACGAGAGAGTCGATCGGCGTATTCTGTTCGAGCCATTCCCAGGCGTGCCCCTTTTTGGTCGTTGAAAAATTAAAATTCATAGCACCATTCAGACCCGCGCCTCCCGCGACGCACACAAGAGCGCCAACGAGCGCTAATCCGAGCGCAGAATTAAGAGCTTGCCGCCAATTCAATTGGGGAAACGCGCGAATTTCGGCTAGAGGGAAACGCATTTCGCCCGGAAGCATCAATCGCCACACGCCGATGGTGAAGGCGCTGATCCAGACATAGGCAAAAGGGATCTGCAGGTGCCTGTCTGGGACATACAATTTAAAGGCAAGGACACGAGAAGCAAAATAAACGATCGCCGCCGCCACCGAAAATGTGACTACCGGAAGCGGAATTACCCAACGCCTCCTCTTCCAGCCAAAAAACACCACCAACGCCAGCGTCGAGAG
The DNA here is from genome assembly GCA_964435675.1 of uncultured Bdellovibrionales bacterium. GTDB lineage: Bacteria > Bdellovibrionota_C > UBA2361 > UBA2361 > CAYTAW01 > CAYTAW01. The sequence continues at coordinate 7,699 of CAYTAW010000037.1, read as the reverse complement.
CACAATCGTGTGCATATTACGCTTCCAAAACTTTCCCGGATAGTAAAAGCGCGTGACGAACGCCTGGAAAGCGAACGATTTAATTTCATCCCATGCGGGACGAAGAGGAACAAACGGAAACCGTCCGAGCGGCTTTTGAAACTCAGGCATTTCCATGGCTTCTTGGTAATTCACCATCGAACCTATCTTCTCAGGACGGTGCAAAACAAAAAGCGTGACGATTACAAATATTGGACTGGCGATCAGCAGCCTAACGAACGGCTTTATGTGTGTTTTGCGCGTCTCAGGCATGACAACGCGAAACAGTAAATACAGTCCGTAGGCGATTGCGATAACAAATGTGGCCGGCGGGTGAAGCAGACAGCCGATGAGTAGCGTCACGAGCATCCCCCAATGGTTTCCGCTCAACGCAAAATAAAGATAGGCAGAAAACACCAGCGGAGACCAACCGCGCGGAAGCCCCGCCGTCATGCGCTGCATGACGTGTCGTGTGTGCAGCATCCAAGTAATTGCAAAGAACGCCGGTGCGGTGCCGGCCGCGCGACGCACGGCGAGGAACAGAAAGATCAATGCTGATGAAATCTGCGCGAGCATCAGCCAATGCCCCATCATTATTGGACTTCCCGTCAGCCAGGTAACGAGCCACGAAAGGCCGTAATGAATTGGGGGCAGATACCCCTCGACCATTTCGGTGATCAGGTCGCCCTTGAATAGTTCAGGATGGAATACCGTATGGAACGGATAGAGCTGCTGCAGCCCGTCATCGGTTGTCCAAGCCGGATTGAACCAATAGTCACTGACGCGGTCCCAGAAAAAATACGCGTAGATCGCAAATAAAATAGCCGCGACCACATTCCAAAAATTAAGAGCTATAAATGCACCTGCCGCCGATGTTGGAGATTCGATTTCAGAGGTCAGAGGATTATGATCTTCACCGGTGCGCCGCTCGAAATAACCTACTTCCTGCATCGTTCTATATTCCTTCCGCCTGCGCGTTGCTCGGCGAGACGGGTCCGCCTGGAGCCTAGTAGCTTAGCGAGACGTACTCGCCTGAGTGTCGTAAATCCTGAGTGTCGTAAATGTGGCGAGACGGTCTCGCCTCGTCCCGCGCCGCGAGACGGGCAAAGTATAGTCAACTTTGGCCTTTAACGTCAAAGCAGCAGCAGCCAAAAACGGCGCTTTTTTTAAATAAAAGCAAATGACGACGAGGCATTATAGATCGCCCCGTTGCAGGATGAGCGGCCCTTCGCTATATCTGAAGACGCTTAATTTCGTGGTCATTATAAAGTTAAATAAACATGAAGATCTCAAAGCATCTTATTTCGACTGCACTTCTTTTTGCGTCTTTAGTTCCTCTTTCGAATTGCGGCGGCGGCGGCGGAGATGATGAGGAATTCATCGGAGCCGCGCAAGTTTCACTCCAAGTAAGCCCGCACAAAATCGATACCGGCGATCGCACCGAGTTGAAAATTGACATTAGCCGTATCCACCAAAACGGCATCGCGCTGAAGATCAAATTTCCGAAAGGCCTCGAATACGTACCGTCCAGTTCGTTTTTGACAGTGCGCGAACAGGACGAAGATGTCTCCCCTACGGTTAATCAGGGCAAGGAATCTGATGTATACCTTGTATATTACATTACCAAGGATCAGATCGGACGAGACGATTTCGCCACATTGTTTTTAGAGCTCGAGGGTACTGACGGCGTCGAAGATGGAAGTATCGAAATCGATCCAGACGTCGACGATCCCGCAATAGATAACGCAGTCGAGTTTAATATCGACGAGCCTCAATTTGGCTCCGAAGAAGAAGCTTCGATCGAAGTGACCGAATAAGGTATTTCCGCCCCAATATTTCTTAGGCACGCTTAAAATCAGCGTTGAGGGGATTTCCATAACGCTGTTATCCCTATTCTCACTCCTCTTACAGCCTCCGCTACATCTATTATCAAGAACGAGAATTCATAGATTACCCCCATGCTTAAATCCCTATTTGGCAAAAAGCCGAGCGCTCCGGCTCATGACGAAACCCGAAAGCTCGCCCCGGGTGTGGCGGAGGCCATTCTCAACACCGTCGGTGCCCGCAGCATTCCACCCATGGCGTCTGCAGCGCAGAAGGCTTTTCAACTAGCCACGGATCCCAAAGCCGACGCACGAGATTTCATCGAAGTGATAGAATCGGACGAAGGGCTTTCCGCGCGCGTTCTCAAAATCGCGAATTCGGTGTATTTCGACCGCGGCAAAAAATCGACCACGATTGAACAATCCGTCGTGGTAATCGGCATTAACGAGCTGCGTTCGCTGCTCAATGCCACTACCCTTTCGGAGATATTTCCTTCGCGTCACCCAGCGCGCGCGCAGCTTTGGGCAAATGACCTTGGAACCGCAATCATTTCTAAAGCGCTCGCGCAGCGCTTTTTGCCCGCAAAGGTCGATCTAGCGTTTCTTGGCGGCCTGATGCATGACATTGGCAAACTGCTACTCGTGCAAAAAACGGGCGAGGATTACGGCAAGATTATTCAGGCGGTGGAGCGTGAGGGCGTATCGTTCTGCACCGCCGAAGAATCCATTTACCCATTCAATCACACCCAGGTCGGCCAACTGATTGGCGAACGGTGGAACTTTTCGAGCGAGTTGCTCTCGATAATTGGCATGCACCATCACTCGTGGGCCGAAATCGAGCAGCGCTTCGGATTGCGCTCACTGATCGCCATGGTAAAAACGGCTGATACTGTTTGCCACGCCCTAGGCGTGGGCCATCCGCGCGGATTTAATCGCTTCCAAAATCAAGCGCTGAGCGAACTCCAATCGGCGTGGGATTGCTTAAAAATTCCCGCAGCTGAACAAGGCGGCCTTTTGAAAGATTTGCAGCGCAGTTACGAACTCGAACGCGAAATATACACTGGCGATTCGCGATGAATGAACAACTTGCAGACTTTGCCGAGACTGAGGAGAGACCGCACAAGCCATACCCAAAACGCTTGCTTGCGCTGCGCGCCTTCGCGCTAAGCGAAAAAGCGCCGCTACTGGGGGCCTTATTTGCCGCGATGCTGCTAACCGGCATTGCATGCGTATCGTTCGGATTCGTGCGCCCGGCCTTTGCGATGCCGCTCACGCTCCCTCTTTTTCTGCTTCTTTTTCTCACCTACCGGAAAATTGTCGAGATGCGCGATCAGGCCGATCACCTGTCGCGAGAAGTGGTACACACTTCAGAACAGTATCAAATTTTGACCACGAACCTGGCTGCCGCGATTATCATCCGGGACGGCACAGGGAACCTCTTATTTTGCAGCCCCTTCACGGAAGTGCTTACCGGCTATTCCCGGCAGGAAATTTACGATCAGGGCGAAGATCTCTTCGCCAAAATAATTCATGAAGACGATCGTGAACTATACCGCCGCGCGCAAAAAGTGACCGCATATGGCGAAGCTTTTCAATATCGCTTGCGGCTCTTTCACAAGAGCGGCATTGAAATGTGGGCCGAATCGAGAACAGTGCCGATCCTCGACGAAACCGGCGTCGTCACCTCTTCCCTATCGGTACTGATCGACATCACCGGAACAGCGCTCTACCAAAAGCAGGTCGAAGAGATGAATCGCGACATGCAGGATTTTTCCTATATGATTTCTCACGATTTAAAAGCGCCCATCGCCACCATCAAAGGGATGCTCACCGTATTGCAGGAAGAGCAAAACAAAATATCTAGCGTCGATTCACAGGAAGCGATTGCACATATCGACAACGCGACCAAGCGTTTAGAGCTGCTCGTCGGCGCAGTACTCGAATATTCCCGCCTCAGTAACACGACCACCGAACGCGAACCAACAACGCTCGCGTCGATCTTCAAGGAAATTTCAACGGATTTCGGACCCGCACTGAAAGCGGTTGGTGGAACACTGCTGCTTCCCGAACAGTCGGTAACAATACTCGGCGATCATCTCCGCGTATATCAGATTTTTAGCAATCTAGTCGGCAACGCTATCAAATATCGCGACTCGCAGCGCACACTAAAAATCGAAATCTCGATTAGTACCGCGCACGCCTCGCGCTGGGTAACAGTTTCGGTAAAGGACAATGGCATCGGAATTCCTGCGGAAAAGCAAAATGACGTATTTCGGCCGTTTTACCGCGCCCATGCCGCCCACGCGGAAGGCGCCGGGGTCGGCTTGGCGAGTGTAAAAAAGATAGCGGAGAAGCTCGGCGGTCAAATATCATTGGCCAGCACCGTCGGCTCGGGCACAGAATTCACCATCAAATTCCTGCGCGCGCCGGAATAAATTCTCCCCACCTCGCAACTCATCCCAATAATATCGAATAGTTAGCCTCGAGGTAGAGGTGAAGCAAGATACTTCCATCTAACGATAATACTAGTGAGGCGAAAATTTGAGGTTTTTAACCGTTATGGCTACCACCGGCAGCAATAACTCCCCAATGAATCCAAAAGAAGGCTCCCGTCTAAGACGCTTAGTGCGCCAGCAATTCGGAAGCTCCGATGTTGAGATGATAGTGTTCATCGTCGTACTTGTAACGTTAGCGACCGTGGCATATCTCCTGCTCGGCTGGGTGAAATCAGTCAAAGATGAGCGTGTCGAATCCAATGCGCAGAATTATCGCGAATACATGAAGCGTAAGAATCAGAGGCCGAAGGATAGAGAACCGGCTAGTGAGCAGTTGGTGTTCTAAGCAGGTTTCGGATTTGTGACTACAGGTTACCGATTTATATAGCGGATAGCCGATAGCACGCTGCGGTCAATCAAAAATAGATTGGGCTCACGCGCCCACGGCCCCCTTAAGGCTCATCAAACTCAGGATCCGCAGTTTCCCCCGCTTCATCATACGGCGGGAGCGGAAGTGCCTTAACATACCCCGGCGCCATAATCTCCGGCACCTTAATCATCACAAGTGGAAGCGTAACAACATCAAGCATTACAAACTCAGGATGCTCTTCGCGATATCGCGATAGAAGCCACGAGAAATCGGGATCATCCAATTCATAGGGATATACAGGTCGCGCCATTTTCCACTCCTCAGAGCTTACTGCTCTGCTGTACGATTCAAGTCACACTAATTTACTATGGGCGAATAACTGCTTACTTGCGCAGGCAACGACTCCCGCGCGCCACTCCTAACTACTACATTAGAAGTCGACGTCTATTGGGGTTTGCTTAAGTCCGGGAAGCCCTGAATTACGTCTGCGAAGTTTTCCTATCAAATCCTTTTCCGTAGTACTTTCAGTTAGTTAAAATTGTGCGGCGGAGATGGTTACGGTAATGGCGGATTTCTGTTATTAAAGGAGTGCATGCGCGCCCCGACTAACGGCTTTTAAACCTTGAGATTGCGGCCACTGCCCTGAGAAAAGCATGTAGTCATGAACGGTTGAGTTCGACTCCATGCCAGGTTTTGCAAAATGTAAGGTCTTGTTCTCTGATGTCCGTTAAAACCAACGAAGCCCCGCGAACTGATGAGGTTCGAATCTACAACCGGGGAGAACACTGCATATCGCGGCGCGATATCGATCCAGACGCGCTCAAAATTCTCTATCGCTTGCTCCAATACAATCACAAGGCGTTTCTTGTCGGCGGCGGCGTGCGCGACTTATTGCTCAACAAGCGCCCGAAAGATTTCGATATCAGCACCGATGCGACGCCGAGAAAGATCAAAGAAATATTTCGCAATTGCCGGATTATCGGACGCCGTTTCAAACTCGCGCACATTTATTTTAAAGGAAACAAGATTATAGAAGTCTCTACCTTCCGCGACGCGAGCGATCCGAATAACGAAGAGGATTACGCAGAAAGCGGCGCCAACTTGACCGTGCGCGACAATAAATTCGGAACGGAAGAAACCGATGCCCGGCGGCGCGATATAACAATCAATGGCTTGTTCTACGATATCGCCAGCTTCTCGGTGATCGACTATGTCGGCGGCATGCAGGATCTCCAAGACGGAATTATCCGCGTCATCGGCGATCCCGATGTGCGTTTCCCCGAAGATCCCGTGCGCATGATGCGCGTCATACGCCATGCGGTGCGTGCTGGTTTTTCAATAGAGGAGAAAACATGGGACTCCTTGTTAAAGCACCGCGAGCTGTTATGCGATGTTCCGCCGATGCGCGTCTACGAGGAGATTAAAAAAGACTTACTCTCGGGACGTTCACTCGAAATGCTCCGTCTATTCAACAAGGGCGGATTACTCGAATTACTACTCCCCGGCATCACCCAATCGTCAACAGATGCGCTCTCCCATCGCAAATCGCTCGCACACGCGCTCGAGAGCATCGATTCATCGATTATTTCGGGAGAGGTTGCGCCAAGCGTTGCGGTAATTTTTGCGGCGATTTTCTACTTCACCGCGGAAATGCCGGCTGACGGGGAATTGACCGGCGACAGCCTGCTCGCAATGCTCAATGAATACTTCTCCGACCTCGCCGTGCCGCGAAAAGAAAAGGAGCGGATTGCTCATATATTGTTCGAGTGGAATCGCCTGGAAAACACCCCACTCGAAAAGATTAAACCGCAGCACTACGCCAAACGATCGTATCTCGCCGACTTACTCGTTTTTGTTCAGGTCATTTTCCCGCAGCAGGAAGAAATAATATCGTTGCTCCAAAAAGCCCGGCGCATGAATCCACAGGGCGATGGTCATGCCAAGCGCCAGCGCCGCGCGCAGCAGCACAACCGCAAAGTAGCGCGCATTATCTGAGCGATGAAGCAATTCATTCAAATCCTGACCGGCACGTTACAGAGCTATGGCCGCTCGGCGAAGGGCGCTACTAGCGCCTTGATTAGGAATTGGCAGCTCATTCCGGCTTCAGTCGCCGCATTCGTATTTTTCACTTTCATGATTGCCATCCTCAGCCAAGCTGGCCTGGGATTAGCCGGCGGCTTTATCGCCGGTTTAATTCAGATTGCGCTGCTGACCCTGTATTACCACTGGATTCGGCAAACCGCCGGACGCGAGCGTCTTACACGCCAGGAATTAATCTTTTTCGACTATTCTTTATTTTCAGCGATCATTAACGTTGGTTTCATATTTTTCATAGCACAACTTCTCTTACAGTCATTCCTGCAGGCGAATACGGCGGTTTGGGTGATGCCCGTATTCAATTTGGCCGTGTGCGTCGTATTCAATCCCGTGGCTGAAATAATCGAGGAGCATCGAGGCGATGGACTGTGGTCGTTGCGCGAAGCGTATGAATTCGTGATGGAGAACTGGATCGAGTGGTTTATTCCATTTGTACTAATGCTGCTGCCTTGGATATGGATTAGCCCTGCCGGTCCGCTAGCCGCGCTCAGCGCGACGGACCCGCTGCTCCCGGCCATGCCGCTGATTAGAGAAGCGCAGATTGTCGCCAGCTATTTTCTGGCTTCGTCAAGCTTACTTCCAGGCATCTTATTGGGCGTTATACTCGCAAACTGGTTTATGATATTCCGCGCCCTCCTCTACCGCGAACTATCGACCAGTTCACGGCGCAAGCGGGCGTACCTATTGCGAAATAGTTAGACGCCGATCTCGCTTCTTACGCATTATTACTTTACTAAAATCGGCAGATTATTCATACTAGATCACTGGATCGCTGCAGTTCTCGCCATCTGAGAATATGCACGATGATAATCAGAAGAGAGCCTATGAATCCACGACCTACCAAGTACATTTTTGTGACTGGAGGAGTGGTCTCCTCAATTGGAAAAGGACTCTCC
>CAYTAW010000036.1:6374-13851 GCA_964435675.1 uncultured Bdellovibrionales bacterium | reverse complement strand
GTATTAAAGTAATCTGCTATTTCAGCGCCGGCAGCTTCGAAAAGGGGAGGCCGGATTCGGCGCAGTTTCCACAGTCCGTTCTCGGCAATACGTTGGACGGATATCCCAATGAACGCTGGCTCGATATCCGTCAAATCTCGCTGCTTAGCCCGATCATGACCAAACGGCTCGATTTGGCCGCATCGAAAGGTTGCGATGGTGTAGAGCCCGATAACGTAGATGGGTTTAGTAATGATTCCGGCTTCCCGCTCAGCGGCGCGGATCAGCTCGCGTATAACCGGTGGCTGGCGCGTGAAGCGCATGATCGAAATCTCTCAGTCGGTTTGAAGAACGATCTCCGCCAAGTTGACAAATTGGTCGACGATTTTGACTGGGCGCTGAATGAGCAGTGCTTCCAATACAATGAATGTTCAGCGTTAACGCCATTCATCAATCGTCAGAAGGCCGTTTTTGGTGTAGAGTACGAGGGACAAACGTCAACGTTTTGCCCAATAGCAAATCAAATGAACTTTGACTGGCTTAAAAAGAACGAAACGCTCGATGCTTCCAGGGTGTCGTGCCGTTGATGAAGCTTTCGCTACTGCGATATCTCCTACCGTTCGTTTTTTCTCTGGAAGCGACGGCCCAAATTAAAATGCCGATAACCGATCTTCCGAGCGTGACCACATTCAGCGCAAGCGGAGTGGAAGTCCTCAATCCTGCGCGCGGAATCTACCGCTTTCGTCCACTTTCCGCGATGAGTGATTTTGGCTCGGTACGTCCCTCCGGAGCCTCTTTGATTTACGCTGAGCTTGATCTAGCTCTATTTAAAGGCGGGAAGATCTCCGAGGAGCGGCTGAGCGATATCGAGCAGGCGTTTCTCAATATTGAAAAAGCCGGGATTAAAGCGATTATTCGCCCTGTATACGCGCATGCGATTGGAGAGGATGACGCGCCGCTTGCGATAATTCAACAGCATTTACGGCAGCTTGCACCGCTATTCAATAAATACGCTCATTTAATTTATGCCTTCCAAGCGGGCTGTTTGGGCGCCTGGGGAGAGTGGCATTCTTCGACGCAGATTGCTGATACCTCAGAGGCGCGCAACGAAGTAATAGACTCTCTGCTCGAATTATTGCCGGCAAAGAAACAGGTCCATCTGCGCAGGCCTTCATTCAAGATCGAATATGCGAAGAGCCGCAGCTCGGGATTAAGCCGTCTCGGACATCACAATGACTGTATACTTTCCAACGCCACCGATTCCGGCACCTATCCCGCTGACTCCGTACAAGAACACCGGCGCTACATGAAGGATGATTCTAAAGAGTCGAGTGTTGGCGGCGAGACATGTCAGGTGAGCCCGAATCATTCAACTTGTTCAAAAGCGGTCGAACTCTTCCGTTACATCGGCATGAGTTATTTAAACGCTGACTATCATCCGGATGTGATCGAAGGCTTTCGGAGTGGGCGGTGCTGGCAGCAGATCGTAAACTATCTCGGCTATCGCATCGAGCCGGTGAGCCTCTCGCTGACGGGCGACAGCGGCATGTTGATCGGGGAGTTCACGATAAAGAATACGGGCTGGGCGCCGCCCTATGAGCGGTATCCGTTTATTGTAAGGCTGCGTCAAGGCGGGACGGCTATCGTGGAGAAAGAGATATCCTCTCTTGATATTCGCTCACTTACGCCGGGAAGTGCAAAGACGATTCACTTTCAATTCCCGTTGCCGGAAGCGGCGCGTGATACTGAACTCGTCTTTGCGCTTCCTGATGAGCATCCCGTGCTTCGAAAGAATGGCGATTATGCGATTCGGCTGGCCAGCAGCGGAATGCGATGGGATGCGCTAACCGGTGAAAACAGCATCACGATCGCGCCCTCAATTCATTCAGTTAAATGACCGGTTCGCGCGGCGACGTGGTCCGCCTATTGTTCACAATAAAGGTATGGAAGGGGAGCTCTCGCAGCGTTTCCGCGAGGAGGGCGATGCCGATAATAGCGCTGGTTGCGTTTGATATAAAATAGCCATAGCCTTAATAATCGCGCCCAAGGCCGAGGCTGTAATTGGTCGGTGCGTGGTTAATTATCAAGAAAAGCGACTGCACAATGCAGACCGAGCGCCGCGCATCAAAGTACGAGAGTAGAATAGTGATGAACATTAAAAGCATGAAACAAAAGTTCCCAAAGAGCGCAAAGCGAAACATTCCCAAATCATAAAATTTAAGTCCAAACATCTCGAAAAGGCGCGGCGTAAAGAAGAGCAGTAGTGCCACGGTAAATCCCTGGAGAACGATATAGTTACGAAGCGAGCGCAGCGTATGCGTAACTAAGTTCTTGCGCAGCGGCTCAATCGTATCCAGCTCGCAGTTTCCGATAATCGCCGAGTGATAGCTGATGCATCGCTCGAAGAACCCTGTCTCGATTGTGAGTACGAACAAGCCAAGAACGGGAATGCCGGTAAGTCCGGCGAGAAACATCGATGTCTCATAGCTATTAAAAAAGAGGAATCCTGCTGGAGATTGAGTCGCCTCCGGGGCGAGCCACATTACCCACTTGTCGGCCCAGGTGCCGGCACTGAATAGGAGGCTGCCAAATGCGAGTTCAGGATAAAGATTAAATCCCGCGAGGAAGGCAAAGGGGTGCTCGACGGTTGCGTCAAACATGCTCAAAAGCCGCCCCAAAATAAGCGCGGCCACCAATAAGAGGCCAATGCTCAGCGCGATTACCATTCCCATCGCCCCAAAGAGTGGGGCGGCGCAGATCGCTAGCAGCGTCGCCAGCGAAAAGCCCGCGATAAATGCCAAACAGACGAAGACGTAGTCGCGAATTGCCGACGCAAAGATGGAGACGTACCAAACGACGCCGAGTATGACGAAATTCAACGCGGCGGCAAATGCCATCTCTTGCGGAACAGATACCACATAGAAATAGAAGGCAATCGAGACGGGTGCGGTTAGCGCCACAGTACAGATTAAACCCCCCGCTATCAAGCCGGAGAGCTGCCCCGTCTCTTTGCGTGAGAGCAGGTCGGCAAAATAGCGTGTGGATATAATTGAGAGCGAGCTGACCAAAATTGGGCAGAACTGAAAGTTGTACGTTACCACCGCGCGGAAATCCTCTAGGTAATCCGCATTTGCCTGGCGCTCGACGATAAAGGCGACCACACTCAGCGCAATAACTGAGACAATCCAGGGGCCCGCCGCAATTAACGACGAAAAAATAAGCGCCTCAGCGATGCTCGTCAGCGAATCTTGTCGGACAATTTTTCTAAGCGCGAATCCAATGCCTGCCATGGGTCCCCCTATGCCACCAATTCTTCTTGAGGTTCAATGCCTTCGAGCAGCTCTTGATACAGATCGCGGTACGCCGCGTGCTGCTGCGCGCTCGAGTAAAAATGAGTAACGCGTGAGCGCAAGGCTTTCCCGCAGCGTTCGCGCAAATCCTCGTCGCCGAGCAGCTGACATACCTTCTCGGCAATATCAGCGGCATCGGAGACGTTCGCGATCAATCCGCCGGCACCGAACGCAGGACGTTCAGACTGCGTGCCCATTACTAATTCACGGCACGAACCCACGTCAGTTGCAACCACGGGTATTCCCGCCGCGCCGGCTTCGAGAATTACCAATGGTTGAGCTTCGCTTAGGCTGGTAAGAACGACGATATTAATTTCGCTTAAGAATCGTTTTACGTCGACGGAATCGGTAAACAGAACTGATTTGGTAAGTCCATACTCCTCCACCATCGCCTGGCACTCTTCGAAATAGACTGGATCCTCTTCGGTCGGACCGATTATCAAAAGCAATGTATCAGGGAATTTTTTAACGATCTCTTTGGCGGCTTGAATAAAATATTTGACCCCTTTAATGGGAACTACCCGACCTATGAGACCGACAACTCCAGGCGACTTCGGAGCTGGTTCAACGTCGGAGTAGCGCGCCAAATCCACGCCGTTGGGAATCACGCGCTGCCGATCCGCCGGAGCGCCCTCGAGCGTCTGCGCGACGCTATTTTCCTGGAAAAGTGAGACGATGCGAGCGGCCGCTTGGTAGCAAATTTGGGAATAAGAGGCGAACGCATTCTCCCAAAAATCCCGCAGTTCGATACGCTCCGTGGAGATGCTCAGATTCAGGCGCTGGATGTCGTGAAACCAGTCCGCGGTCCCTAGTTCGATGCGACGCTCGTTTGTATATAACCCGTGCTCGGTAACAAGCATCGGACTGCCGGTGACGAGTGAAGCGCGCGCCGCGTACACTCCTGCGTACCCGGTGCACAGCGTGTGATAGAGCCGAGCTGGCGGGATTTCCGCTAGAACTAACGACATTAATCCACCGATTAGACAGCGCCACGACCAGAAATAATCGAGAAATGAACCGCCGGCAAAGTTCTTCCGGTACATCTTCTGAATGAGTTCCCACGACGCGCGCGATTCAATCAGCGTGCGACGGCCAATTCCTTTCCCATTATTGCCCATTATTTGGCACAGCTGGCGAAGATCCTCAAGGTCGGCAGAGCGATGAAATCGATCAAGAACTGGCTCGATTTCAGCAAGCAGCTTCGAGTCTGAATCGCGCGGAGCTCGGCCGCGTGGAAGATCCTGCAAGCGAATATTGGTGATACCTAGCACATTCGATGGCAGCTGGTACCAGCTGCGCGTCGTGTAGGGGGGCGCCGTAATGGTGACCAAATGAAATGTCAAATTAGGGTGATTGAGAATGAATTCGTGCGTCCACGATGAAACGCCGCCGCGCACGTACGGGTATGTTCCCTCGAGCACGAGACAGACGTCGACCTGTTTCTTACTACGTTTAGACCAAATCACGGAATGCCTCCTGCGGATTGTGTCTTAGTTGAATGGCGCTCGCATTTCTGAGGGAGTTCCAGTGCGAATAGCGCACCAGCGCCGAATATTTTTTTGTGCCCAGCAGCCATTGTTCGATAAGTTTACCGAGACGGTAGGAGCTCTCGAGCGGTTGTCGCAATAAATGGCGGAGCTGAGGGCGCGCCTCCTCGAAGCGCTCTTCGTCGAGCAGTAATTCGGCTAGCAACATGCGACCCTCGGCGGCGAGAGCATTCTGCGCTTCGAGATCTTGCAGCAGTGCAATTGCTTCGCTGCGCGGCGCGGACGCAGGCACCCCTTCGATGACGGCGCTTTTAGCGCGTTCCGTTTTGATTTTTGCAAGGTTAAGCTGGAACTCCCACGAGGCCGGATGCTCCATCAGTTTCTCTTGGAGGAGCTGCTCGCGCTCGCTGATGCGCGTGCGAATAAAGGTCATCACCGATGCCGTGTGAACGCGTACCAGATTGCTTGGATCTTTCAAGGATATTTGCAGCGCTGGAATATAGCGCGCGTCAAAATGACGGCCAATTTGCGTGAGTGCGCGCCGCTTTTCAGATAGCGAGCCATAGCGCACGATATCTAAGAAGGGGACTATCGGTGCAGTGCTGAAATAGCGGTTGTTGCCTTTTTCGGCTTGCAGCGAGCGCAATCGCCGAGCAAGCAGTACGGCAGAGCTATCGACGCGATCTTTACCCGAGCTCAGCAACCACTGCAAATCGTTGCGCCGGTCACCGACCCATATCATAACGGCAAAGATGATTACCACCATGAGCGCGCCGAGCGGTCCAAGCACCGAAATAAAGAGCGTCGAAATCAAGCTGATCGTGTCGATGCGCTGATCGCGCAGCGTTATGCCGAGCCAGATCAGGGCGCCGGCAAGTCCAATTGAGTACGAGAAGGCAAGTGAGGGGATGAAGCCGATTGTGCTGAGCTGTGATGCAAAAATCAGCAGCGCCAGCGCGGCAGTAAAAAAGATGACCAATTGTGCGGCGGATATTTTAGCGGTCATGGCTAATTGACCTCCGTGCCGGTTCCCGGCAGCGCGTCTTTCCCGTCTTTTCCGTTAAACGGCATCAGGTAAGCGACTTTAAAGTGTTGTGCATACGAGAACATTCCACCGGCCCATTGCGCCGCCATTTTGAGAGTCGAACGGTGTGAGAGTGTAATCTGAGACCATTCGGCTTTTTCTATTTTGATCATGCCGAAGACATTCTCCGTCTTCGGGTCAAACAGCGGAACCGCGACCAATCCTTGACCATCAAGAGTTTCTCGGTCGCGTTGCTCGGTTATCGAGAGTTCTCGCTTCAGAGCGATTACCTCGCGGTAGACTGGAGAGTCGAAAGAGAATTTTTCCTCGAACGAATCATGTGCGTCCCAGCCGCTCGAGCGCACCAGGCGCAGGGCCGTTCCGCGCACCAGGTATAGTGAATACTTTTTAGGTTGTAACAGCGTACTTACCAATTCGAGCGCGCAGTTGATAATCGATTCCTGCGTTTTAGGATCGACGCCCGAAATAATCTTGAAAATTTGCGCGGGTGAGCAGGTGAGCGCCGAGAGCTCTTGCTCGCGTTGGTCCTTTAATTCTTCAAGCTCAGAGAATGCGGCTAGAAAGATGCGTTCGCGCTCAAGAACGGCATCGAGCTGGCGTTGAATGTTAATGCGTCCGCGGCGATGGCGCATGACAAGTTCGCCAAGCACCGTGGCGGCGATGAACCATATCACGGGCGTTAAGCCGACCCGCCACCAATATGAATAAAAATCGTCCGCTGGCAACATGCGCGGCATATGCCCGGTATATAGTAAGATGGTTGAGACGATTACGCTCCAGACGCCGGGAAAAGTCCCGTACTGCGCGACCATGAGCAAGATTGGAATCCAGAAAAAATGCGGATTGATTCCGCCGAGCGTGGTGTGCTCTCCGAAGCGAAGCTCGGTCGCGTAGGCTAACGCGCAAAGAGCGGTGCTCTCGAGATAGGGCTTTAGCAACTGAAAGGGACGTGATCGGTTAGGACGCTGTTTCGCCATTACATGCTCCAATTAATCGAAGCCAATATGCGCGTCTGCGAATTATTGGTGCCAAGGACAGTAGAGAATGATTTTCCCGCCTCAAGCGAAAATTCAGGGCCATGCCACCATCCGCCGCGAATGCCTGCGCCGGTTTGCGGAGCGTCGCTGCCGAGACGATTGTACGAGTAGCCTCCAAATGCATAAAAGGAGAGTGGGCGCAGTTCGCTATTGCTAAAAACGAATTCTTTCGAGGCGCCCAGAGTGAATACGTGGAATTCGCTGCTCTCCGTGGAAAAGATGTCTCCATCGACTCCGAATTTGTCAGGTCGGCTGGCAATATGATCGAAATAGTCGGCGTCATATATATAGTTCAATTGAATCGGTACTTCACCATCAATTACGGTCCATCCCAGGCCACCATTGAGGCTATATGACTGTGCTGCGTCGCTTTCGCCTGAGAGCGCAAAAAAATTCATTGCTGCTTCTCCGAGCAAGGTAACATGACTGTTGATGCGCTGGTCGCGTCCGAAACCGAACGAACTTTTCTTGCCGTCAAAAGCAACGGTTGACGCATAGTCCCAATTCGGCTCGCTCAGCTGACCTTTGATAAAGGTTGCACCCATCAAATCGCGCATTTCATAGCGCGCGTGTCCGCCG
>CAYTAW010000036.1:0-6364 GCA_964435675.1 uncultured Bdellovibrionales bacterium | reverse complement strand
CCGCAATCGCAAGTTCAATTTGATCGTGTTCGAAAGGATGAAGCCACGCTGCCTCAAAGCGCTGGGTGTCGGGATAGGTGTCAATTAGCTGCCCCTCAGGACTAAAGATGCCCTTGTATGACGCGTTATTAGTTTCGACCTTGAGCGCAACCGTATCGCCTGGCAATTCGTCAGACAGGGGATAGCTGCCCGCGACGCTCGTGCGTTCTTCTCTGAATGTCGCGCCTGCTTTTATCGATTCGAAGCGAGCGCCGACCCGCGGTTGGTAAGGTTCTGTTATCCGCTTGTATTCGGTGCTTTGCTTCGCTTTTTGCGGTTCCACGGCCGCCCATTTGCCGAGTGCGCGCGCGGCTCCTCGCTCATCTCCTCCGGCCGATCGGTAGCTTGCCAGAGATGATAAGAGCGCGGCATGACGTGGATTGGACTTCAATCCCTGTTCGAGGGTCGTAACGCTCCCTATGATGTCTCCTTGCTTGAAGAGCAGACGCGCACGCTCGAGCGCTAAACCGGCGTCGCTCGCGTCGCCCTCGGGTTCGGCGGCCGCACGAGTAATCTCCACGCCGTATCCGTTGGGAAATTGGGTAGTTTGAAAAGATACGCCCTTCAAGCTGCTGATGACCAATGTATTGAAGCCGCTTTGCAGGTTGCGCGCCAATGGACCGCAGTTCTTCAATTTGTTTGCAACCTTTAAAACGAAGCTGCGGTTGAACGTAAATAGGATCTCCGATCGATCAGCCGAAACTTCGTAGGTAGCGGTAAGCGGCTTTTCGATAGCTAAATTGAAATTGGTAATTTCGCTATCGCCCGTGCACAGTACGGTGACAGCGGCAGGGGCGGCCGCTGCGCTCGACGCGCTGATTAAAAACGCGGCACCAAGTGAACCCAATCGTATCTTGATGCAAAAATCGGTATATTTTTTAATTACAGCAATCATCATTTCCCCACCTCTTCGAACAACACTTGGTGCGCTTCTGTTAACTTCTCTCGATCAGTTAAGAGTCTCCCGAGCAGCAGGCGCTCCTCAGTCTTGAGTGGAGTCGTTCTTTGCTGCGCGCGTAAGAGCTTGATGCCTTGGTCAGCCCCTTCGACTTTCGTCAGCAGCTCGGCCTGGAGTGTTAGATCGAAATCTTTGCTATACACGGCGCGGAGTGTCTCTAGTGCGCGCGCGTATGTTTCCCGGGCTTTTTCAGCGTGTCCGGTATGTTCGAGCGATACAGCGTAAAGATATAGCGCGAGCACTTTTTCTTGATTGCTAATTGCGTTGAGACCTTTAGGAAGATTTATTAAATCGCGTAATATCGGCACGGCCGTTTGATATTCCCCGCGCTGGGCTTCTAGTATTCCCAAAAATGCCAGTGCTTTTGGGTGACTTATTTTGATGCGCAGTGCATGGCGCGCCAGCTCCGCGGCTTGTTCAAAGAGCTCGACATTCTTGGCGGCGTGCGCGGCGCGCAACAGCAACTCAGGGCTCTTTGCCTGCTTCTGTATTACCGCAATCGCAGCGCGGCTCATTTCGCGATTGCTGCCGCTCAGAATACCCTTCAAGAGGGCCTCGTTGATCCCCGGAACGTTTCCAGGTGTCTCCGCGAGATCAATCACTCGTTCCATATGTCCCGATGCGATCAGATATTGGAACCACTCCTGTCGCTCGGTAGCGCTTGGATTGCGCGCCTGTTTAACGGTCCATTCGACGGCGGAATCCTTAGGCCGAGGTCCCCATAGGTAACGCAGGGCCTTGGATGAGGCATGTTTCCCGCCCCGTCTTTCGGCGATCTGCATTAAAACTGCCTCTGCCGCTTGAGTGGCTTGGGGATTGAGCTCCATCGAGGCGTACGCAATCTGCGTCATCTGCTCGTCGGTCAAGGGTAGTGCCCGCTTCTCGAAGGCGGTAAGTACCCTTAGTAGGACGGCCGGATTCTTTGGAGCTATGCGCACGATCAGATCGCACTGCTCTTTGCTCATTTTCGAAAGATCCTCGCCTTTTAGAATTGCCGAAATTATATCATCCCTACCTCCGGTCGCGTCTTTTTGGGCGACGAACGCGTTGTAAGTTTAGGGGTGCGCCAGCGGTTTTTCGATTAGCTGAAGACTAATTCCTGGGCGATGCAGCTTGATGAAGTTCCAGAGAATTTGGTGAGAAGTGGACTTCCCGCGCTCGGTTGCGAGAAATTCTTTAGCGCGCTTTAGCAGATCCTCGTTGCTTGTAACGCCGTCTTTCGTCAGTAATTTTAGCTCGAGCACGAATAGTCCTCCGCGCTCCGTAATTGGCAAGAGCTGCCCGGCGCGGCGCATGGTAAGAGCCGCCGTATGAAAATCACCGCGCGCCGATTGCAAGGCGGCAAGCTGAATTAATTCGCGTGCCTTAACTTCGTTGCCCTTGGCCAAATCGAGTAGCGCCAAACGCTCTTGCTCGTAATCTCCCCGAAGGGCAGCCACCGCGGCCCGTTCGCGTATCGAACGGATGTCCGCCGACTGCGCAAGCGCCTCTTGATATCGCGAGAAATCGAAACTATTGCGCATAGCCGCTTGTATCTCGATTTTCGAGCTGTCCTCGCGTGCGGTCGTCTTTAAGAGTTCGATTCCGGACGCTGCAAATCCGGATGCCATGCGGGCGTATGCCAAATTGAGAACTAGGTGGGGGGTATGTTCGTCGCTTTCGCGGAATTTTTCTTCGAGCAACGGCAGCGCGGCCTCGAGCCGTCCATCGCGCACGAGCTGATCGGCTCGTTCAGACTCGCCGACTGCGAGCCATCTGCCGGCTACAATGGTCAGCGTTAGGAGTAACCCGAGTAAGAGGTAGAGACTCTTCATACGCCCCTCGCTGGAGAAACTCGAACGGTTAGGGGCGAATGAGCGGGTCGTGCGGGGAGCTGTAGAGTCATTATGCCTTCGTCGAGTGAGTAGGGGGGCGCGGGCAGCGCGTTTTTGCCTTCAGAAAGAGCTATTGATAGCTTGCCGCCCCACGGGACCTTCCAGCGCATGCTTCCCTCGCCGATTCCCGCAGTGCGAAAAGTGAGCTGTTCCAAGGTGCGTTCGACGTCACTCACTGCCCATCTGCTTTCGAGTAGTTCGGGATGGAGTTGATCTGGTCGTTTCCGTGAGAATTGAATTTGCGGATTTTTCTCGTCGGTATCGAGGGCTATAAATAACTCATCGTGGACGATGCGCGAGCCAAGCACGCCAGCAGAGCGTGAATAATCAATCCAACGATCACTGGGGATGCTGAATTTTACTGTAGAAATTTTTCCACGATTGAGTATCTGCCAGCAGTCGGTGCCGCACGAGGTGAAACGAATACGCTGAAAATCCTGCACCATATCGGCATAATCATTTGCCGAAATCGGATAGAGCACTTGCGGAAGGGCGTTGAGCACTTCTTGAACGGCGGCAAGCCTAATTGCCGATGCGCCGGCGGAAAGATTAAAGCGCACGCCAATCGGAGTTAGTCGCACCGGCTCTTCGCTTCTGCGCACTGTTTCGTTGACGAATCGGTATGCGTATTCAGGAAAGCCCTTATCATTGATGAAGTCGCGCTCGCCGGCGAAGGGAAAGAGTACAGGATGGCGCTTGTTCGTATCATCGCCGAGTACTAACGGCATGGAAATGGGCTCAAGCCACGCAATATTCGGATGCAGCGGATCGAGCCGAGTGGCACCTCCGACTACTGCACAAATGTCGTGATCGTGGAGATAGTTCTCGACACTGGCGGGAATAGAGCTGAGATCGCTCGCAACGTAACACGGACGCGCGCCCTCCGCCGAGACTAGCCGCTTTAAAATCGAGAGAGCTTTACCGATCTCATATTCTGGTTTAGCAGGCTGCCCGTCGAACTCTTGCTTTGCCTCGAGTTCATCGTCGGGCCATTGATATACATTACTTAATCCCGAGGTCGCGGCGGCAACGTTGGGGGAGCGAAAGATCTCGCGGGTGCGCGCGGCTTGATTCTCTCCCTTTATTTGCGCTCCGAATTCAGCCATTACCGGGGAAATCGTAAAGAGTATGTTGCTCATCGGCCGTATAAGCTCACTCTCGAGCACGGCAAGCGAAGACATTGGGGGTGAAAGGTATTTTTCGACGTTAGTGATCCTGCTTGCGCCGCTTCCTTGGATTAGCGCGATAATCGCGCGCGAGCCGTAGGCCGTTGTTAAATCGGCTCGTGGTATTTCAGTCAGATCGAGTGCGGCCGTGAAGAACTGTATCGGATTGATATGCCAGGCGCGAATCTGCTGGGTATCCGCCGCCGCTGATGTGATCGAGAATGCGGAGTCGGCCAGACTAATTGAGCCGCTCGTTTTATGAAGAATAATAAGTGGTATCCCGTCACTGGAGCTCTCCTTCCCTTGCTGAGCGTGGAAGTCCTCGCCCCGCATTACAGTCTCGACCTGGTTGGACGTTATTCTGAGGACCGGAGCTTGCGCAAATGATGGGTGCGCTGAGCCCGCCGCAACCGCGAACGACCTGTTGCTGAGCACGGGCCGATAATCAATTGAGTTAGTGGCGAAGTCACCTGAGAATTCGAGGCCGAAGCGGTTGAGAAAACGTGTCCGATCGCGTTCGGGCAGCGCTTTTTCGGATGCATCAAAGAATATTCCCAGATCGCCGAATACAATTACCTTTTTCCCCTGTTCGAGCATGCGCTCCCAAACGCGCAAAAGTTGCGCCGGATTTTTTAGTCTGGTTCCAGGAGGGAAAGCGGAGATGACTCCTCTAATTTCTGAATTGTCGAGGTTCTCAAGTTGATGAGTCTGATTAAGGTCAACGTAGCGAACGGGCAGTCCGAGCGCATTCAGCGGCGCTTCGATGAACAGGCGCGCGAGTGTTTCCTCGGGTTTTTTCTCCGTATTTGAATCAAAGAGGACTGCAATAGTTCGCGCGGACACTGGTGCCGCGAACGCCGGCAGCACCATAGATGGGACGAGCGCGAACGCACACCACGCCAATAGATCTCGAAAGAAAGACGTAGATAGTCTCATCGAATATACCTAAGAAACTTTCGAGGGGGGGGAAAGTAAGCAGGCCAGAATCCTTCGATTTGGCCGCGGTGAAGTAAGACCTAATATATAGCATATTCAATAGGATAAAGCATCTTTACCGGGCAGAATGAGCCTTAAACATAGGCCATGAAGTCGGGGCGAATATCGTCTGTAAAATCGTGGTGAATTCAGATAGTTATGTTCCGTATTTGAACTGCATCCGAGGCTGCTTGTTGGCGCATTGTGCATCCGGCGAGCATTTTCTTTCGGGGAGGAGGGCCGTATTCTTGTCTGCCGTAGAGAGGATCGATCGGAAGGTATTGTGCACATGGAACGGAAAGATCCGCGGGGGATTAGCGACATACTGCAGCGCCCCAATCTCGAAGTAGCGCGATCGTTGCTCGGGATGAAAATAGTCACCCGAATAAACCGCAAGAGCACCTCGGGCATGATCGTCGAAGTTGAGGCTTATGATGGGCGCTACGATCAGCCGTGCCACTGCTTTTAAGGCATGATAGTGCCGCCACCGAGCTGGGCAACCGCAAAGACCAAAATTCTACAGAGAAAAAGCGCGCTAGAAAAAATGCCTCATCCGGAGATCGGATCACATCACCAATTCTTTCGTCATTTTGAGAACTTGGCAACAACGCGGAGGCTGTTCGAACCCGGTTCCGTTATCAGGCAGCGCCCGTAAATCAACGGGCCGCACTCAAGGCAATGCCATCACCGATGCGAGCTTTTTTTCATACCTTTCAAATTTGTGCAGGTAAAAAACTGACCTTGGCCGACGGTCGTTTCGTCTCTATTGCCATTTCCATTGCCGGAGCCATTGCCATTGTCCTGAGGAGTGGGGCCAGGTGTGTAGGTTAGGCAGGGAGAGTCACTCGCGAGCGGTGTATTGTCCTGTTATGAACTTGGATCGCCCGGTGTTGCGTTCGAAATGGTGAAATTTTCAAATCGAACTCGACCATAAACCGAATCGAGGAAAACGCCGAACGCATTAATAGGGCCATTTACAGGCAGCTTTACATTAAACTCAGCAGGCTTGATCGGGCCGCCGTCATCGCTGACAGTCGAAACGCCGAAAGTTACCTGTGAAACATCTACGGTTACTTGCCCATAATCGTTTTCCGAAATTTGCGTCAGTGCGGGATCGGAAATATACCAGTCCGAGCCGATACGAAGAGCAAGCCGGCTTGACCCAAGCCTATTAGTAGAAGGATCGACGCCGGAAAAGCGTCGCGTGAACGAGACGAACGCGGCTTCGGAAACCGGAAGCTGATATTCATCACTGAAAATCGTTACCTCTTGACCCTTATTGGCAAAAAGGAGCGCGGCATGTTCTCTTCCTCGTTGATTTTCATTTCTTCCCAAAGTCTTTCAACTTCTTC
>CAYTAW010000035.1:0-13927 GCA_964435675.1 uncultured Bdellovibrionales bacterium | reverse complement strand
AAAAAGAGAGCAATCCTCTCGCATGGACAGCCAGCCGCCGCGATCAACTCCTCGGGGCGTATCAGCAGTTAAAGATCGCGCTTGGAGATGCAGCCGAATATCGCACCAACCTGTGCGACGAAGTGCGTGACTTGCTTGCGCAGCAGGGGGCAGGAATTGAAGGAGAAGATATAGTCTCGTTTGTTTCCGAGATCGCCCCCGAGGTGCTAGGATTCTATTCGCCATTAATACTTGCCGAGAAGATTCGTCTTCTATCGGAAGTAAAAAATCGGGAGACAGGCGCCGAGCCTCCGTTCCGCGCTAAGCTGATTCTCCCCGAAATGACGGATCGTAGACTCCAGCTCTTTTTCGTAAGCGCAGATTCAGATGGACTGCTAGGGCGCGCCAGCTCCTTCCTCTCTCAGTGGAGCATGTCGCTCAGATCCGCTCTTGTCGACACCCGCCAAGGACTCGCGTGCGATTATTTATCGATTCAAACGTCTGAGCATTTTCAATTTCTAGAGGACGATCAGGATCGCTTCCTCGTGGGCTTACAAAATGCGGTACTGGGAAAGAGCGCGCGCTCAAGAACCACTTTTTTTTCTCCGTCCACCAAGGAGAAGTGGGAGGCCGAAGGATTTTCACGAATGCTCAAAGTGACTGTGCAAGAAAATGAAGGCAAGATTGCGCTCACCGTGCTTGATCGGGGCGGACGGGAGGTTTTTCCAATCATCGCGCCGGTCCT
Source organism: uncultured Bdellovibrionales bacterium (assembly GCA_964435675.1). GTDB lineage: Bacteria > Bdellovibrionota_C > UBA2361 > UBA2361 > CAYTAW01 > CAYTAW01. The sequence continues at coordinate 13,203 of CAYTAW010000035.1, read as the reverse complement.
CGAACGCCAGCAATTGAGCGTGGTTAATGCCCAGATAGGTTGCGGAAATAGAGGCGTGCGCCACTATTTCGAACTTCAGCCACGAGAAAGTAGTTCATTCGCCATTGACGACCTGGGAAGAGACATTGAAAGCGCATACCGCGCATAGTGCCCCGCTTAGTTGGCGCTTTAAAAGCGAAGCCCCACCAATGTCGCTGCTATTTCGAATACAGTAGCGTAACTAAGCCGGCGCCGTCCCGAGAAAACGCGTAGTCGCGTACGTCGCCAGGTGCTATAGTACGAAAAGTCTAACCGGAGTAATTTCAAGATGAAAAAGATAATCTTTACCCTACTCTCCACCGCGCTCTCGATTTCGAGCGCAACCGCAGAGACAACTTTGATCGGATACAATACGAGCGGCGACGTATATCAAATCGCTCCGGTGACGGGAGCATTAACCCTCAAAGCGCAAGAACAGCTTCATTCATTCACCCTCGGCGCAATAGCGCGAAAGAAATCAACGCTCTACTACATCGCCGCGCCGGGCGGCGCCACGGAAAACGCAATCTATACGGTCAATACCGCGACGGCGGCCATCTCGCATGTGGATCTCGATCTTGCGGACGACTCCGATGATGCGACACATCTGTTCTTTGCCGGAAAAAACTTGATCGGCCTTTTCTATAACTCGAATACCGGGGTATTCCGCGCCTATGCCATCAATACGACGACTGGGGTGACAACGCTAAAACAAGATCTCAGCTCCCTTGATGTCGAGCCAATCGGCGGAGCGATTAGCCGCATCGGCAAATTCATATACATCCTGGCTAAACCGCAGTCAGATACCAGCCGGCGCACGCTCGTACGCTTTAAGGTTGGAGCGAATACCGCCAAGCTTTTTGAAGTAGTCACCAAGGGAGCTACTCCACAGCCCGTGTTATGCGACCGCATCAAATTGATTCGCGACTCGCTGACCTTTTTATGCTTGGCCAGTCCCTCCACCACGCAAGTCGATACCTATCGAGTTACGCCCGCCGGCAAAGCAAAATTTCTTAGCACATTAACCGGTGTCGATCGCGTAGCCGGCGGACACACGCTGGTAACTCCAAACGAAAAGGTTTTCTACGCGTTCGTTTATGCGGCCGGCGAATCGAACAATCAACGCGTGCTCAAAATCTCGGCGCTTGGCCAAGTCAAGGCGAACGTATCGATCAACACATTTATTGTTGGCGCGCGTTTCGGCTCGGAAGAATCGGAAGAGCCGAACAGCTAGACGCTTGTGATATTCTACTTAATAGCTTCGATTGTATTTCCAGCGGTCGTACTCTACGCGTATTACCGGCTATTCCGGCGCATTCTTGCGCCCGGAGAGATCTCAAGAACGATGGGACGCTCCGTTTGTGCGTGGGGCGGAACCGGCGCCATCTTCTTGAGTACAGTGGTTCAGTTATCGCTGCGCGCGGATGAAAGCGGGCTGAAATCGGAACGCATGTTAATCGAAGGAGCTTTCATTGCTCCGCTCAGCGAAGAGATTTTCAAGGCTCTGCCGCTTATTCTTGCGCTGCTCATGGGCTGGGCGCGCGGACGACGGCAATTTTTGGTGCTCGGAGCGCTAAGCGGTCTCGGCTTTGCGTTTACCGAAGATCTTATATCTCTTGCCGGAGAACCGGTTGGACAAGCCTGGGCTACGCAGCTTGGTCAGCGTGTAATCTTACGGGGCGGCATGCACGCCTTTTTTACCGGCTTTACCGGTTTGGGCATTGGATTCGCTAGCAACTCGCGAACTATCGTCAAAAAATGGGCTTGGATACTCGCCGGACTATTCGCGGCATTCGCGATGCACTGCCTCAATAATACTTTTGGCGTAGCCGCGATGGATGGGCTGGTGGAACAAGGAACGGCAGCCGCAAACCGTTTGTACTTATTCCTATTATTTTTTTACCTGGTGGTTTTGCGCCGCGGCCGGCGGCAGCTTTTACGACGCGGACCGATCGTATAAGTCCGCCGCACGAGCGCTATCTTAGTAATGGCGGGCGCGGTATCATGAAGATCTAATCGATAATCACGGTTCGGGCATGAATACCGATATAGCCGCAATATTGAGCGCCGTTAACACGCCAGGCGTCAGACAACATCTAGCGGCCGAGGAGGGACTCGACGCCCTCGCGGTCGGCAAATTTCACGCGGCATTTTCGACCGCCACGAAAACAATGATCGATGAAAGCCAGTTCCGGGATCGAATCGCAGCGGATCTCGCGTCAGGAAAATATCTCGAATCCGGGTTAATTAATTACTTCGCTAATAACGCCCACTATTCGCTGGAGTGCGAAAGTCTCCACCGGCTCCTTGCTGACGAGTTCTCGTATCAGATTGAGGGTCGACCTAAAATTGACGGGAGAAGTTGGTACACACGACAAGAACGTGCCGATGCCGCGCTACTTTGCGCGACCCATCCCCTAATCCCGTTAGCTCATAAAATGTTACTTTCGTTGGCAGCCGATCAGCTTTTAGACTCGTATTACCGGAATCCGGATCAAGCGCGAAGGGGCGATTTTACCTCATTCTTGATACGTTGGAATCCCGATAATACAACGGGAGAGCTCGTTCCTGCGGTGACCATTATGCTCCTCACTGCGCGCGGATTTCCATCAAGCGCAGAACCACGCGAACGCATTGTACAATCTGCTAGTAGCACCGAAATCGAAAGTGCATACCGGAGTGCCAAGGATTTTATCGTGAACAACGGTTTTTTTTCACTGCCGCTTCCAGACAGCGCCGGAAATCGCATAAAAGTTACCTGCCCTGGCATGACTTTCATGCGTACGTATTGGGACATTCAAGCAGATATACACTCCGCTCTCACGAGAGATCGTGAACTTCCAATAATCCAAAAATGGACTGCTGCGCTACGCGATGTGTATCTCGCGGCGCAAAAGCAGGCTGAATAACCTCGGTACTCCCAAGCGGCCCCAAATAGCCAACGAATGCAATTGGTTATCGTCAAAATCGGCCGCATCCTCGCGCTCTATGCAGTCATCGAATCATTCGAGATAGACAGTTCTATAGTAGTAATTCATCGAGATGCTCATGCGCCCGGCACCACGCCACCTATCGATTCTTTTTTTAGTGCTGATATGTGTCCTTGTCCTCTCCGCACGCGGCGTCGACGCGCAGGCGATTCAGTCGATTCGCCGTGTCAGTCTCTCTCCAAGCGACAACCAACAGGGCGATAGTTACAGCTACGATCCAAGCCTAGATGGCACAGGACGATACATTGCTTTTACGTCAACCGCGGATAACTTTGCCGCACCCGGCAATGTCGATGGCGTAGCGCATGAGCATGTGTATCTGCGGGATACTGCGACCGGCACGACGACTCAACTTGACATAACGTCAGAGGGACGAACGGGAACACCAGGCGCCTCGTTCAATACAGGCATTCGAGTCTTTCGTAGCAGCCTTCATCCAAATATCAGCCGCGATGGAGCCTATGTGGTGTTTACATCGACTGCAAGTGACATCTCTCCCGATGGGCAAGGAGAAACGTTTGGTAATTGGGCATATATTAGGAATATCCAAACAGGAGAGATCCGGCGCATTCCATACGCGACCGCGGGCGATCCGTCGAAGTCCGAATACCCAACATACTTAGCGGTCAATGGAGACGCTTCAAAAGTTGTCGTGACCTCAATCGTATCAAATGTAGATGACACCTCGTGCGCCAGCTGTGTTTGGGAACTCACTCTGTTCAATCGCGGCAGTAATACGACTCGATTGCTCAACACGGGAGTCAGCGGCAATAAATTCAATCCACGGATCAGCGATGATGGACGATTTATCGTCTTCGAGAATCAATCCGGCGATTTCAGCTCGGAGACCTATTCGTATCTCTACGACGTGGATCTCGATCAGACTTTGGCGCTCAATTCGGGTGCGCCAGCACTCTCGCCATCGATAAGCGGCAATGGCGCATATATCGCCTATTCCGATTCGTCGGTGATACCAACACGCATCATTTTGCGCGAACGCGAAAGCGGAAACGAGACAGTAATTTCAGGCGGATTAAATGGTCAGGAACCGGATGGAATCAGCGAGTTCGCCTCGCTGAGTATTGATGGACGATACACCGCGTTTCTTTCGACTTCTTCGAACTTGGTTGAAGGCGATTCGAACGGACTTGACGATATCTTCGTCTATGATCGCGTTTCTGGTAAGACGACTTTGGTGAGCGTTCAAGGCGCGTGCAAGGGGGTAGAAACTACCGAAGATTTCAACACCGGTCCGCCTGCGATAAGCTCGAATGGCAAGACCATCACCTTCACCGTTCTTGAGCGCCTGATCCCTGCGGATCGAAAGAACAGCGATGGCAGCACCGAAAAAGCCGACTCGAATTCGTTCGACGACGTGTACGTGGCGACACTCGACTACGATGCGAAACCGGAAATATTCCGGAAAGGCTTTACGCCAGCATCGCCGTTTGTCACGATCGATTGCAGCGGCTCGCGTGCGCGGGTGCAGATCGAACAGATAGTTGCTCAAGACGTAAGCGCTGGATCAACGCCTAAAACAAAGGGCAATCCAATTCGCAAGATTACCCAGGAAGTTATAATTTCTCGAGTCACCAATGGACGTCAAGAAGTGCGCACGAAGGTAGTCGCACGGCGCAACACCATTACCGCGCCGCGGCTTCCGCCCGGAATTTATGCCGCGCAGGTGCAAGCACGCGCAGTCTTCAAAAACGGCACCACATCGACGAGCAAATCGAGCAAAGCGGTACGTTTCGTTATATCGAAATAGCCCTTATAATCGGAGCGGAAGAGCTATCACGATTGCAATACCGCAGGTGCGTTGCAATGCGCAACGGCGCGGCGATTATCTCGCTCTTATGGCTGAATGCCCCGCCAGTGCGAAGTGATAACGTTACGCGGTGAAAACTCAGTATACGCATGGCGAATATACTGGCCGCGGTAAACTCTATTCGAGCTTCCCCGTCCTTAAATCGTTTCGAGGCAGGCGTGAGAAGCGGTGCGCATATCGATAGGTACCTATCGACATCAGGATGCCGGGGAATCCAGCGGACGACCGCGTCTACCTCATCAACCCGCACCCAACGCTCGTCTTTACGAGATAAGACGGCATCGCATAGCAGAGATGAAAGCAGTCCCGCCGTGAGCGCGTGGGCACCCTTTTCGAGCTGCATCAGCTTTGCAAAATTACCCGGACGATTGACGTTCAAGTGGAAGCAGCTGCCGCAATAGAGGGCAAAGAGCCCCCAAGACTTCGCAGTGGGTACGTCCACACGGTCGAGATACGGTTCATTCACCGCTGCCCAGACCACGGTAGAGGAAAGCGCGATGCTCGCCGGATAGCGCACGGTGTCCGTGAGCCGATATGAAAACTCCTTGGGTTCTCTCGTTATGCGACCCAGCAGTCCGCGCCGCGGTTTGCGAAAAGACCGCTTCAGGTACTCTTCTATCAGCACGATCTGCTCGGGTGAAACTTCATGCATTGTCCCTGATCTCCGTTGGCGCGACAGCGTCGGCAAGCTCCGCGCCGGCGGCCGCGGCGGTAGTCGCGGCGCCGATTAACAGATCACGCTCGACCGACAGGCGCTCTGGATCAATGTCGTAAGGATTCTCTAGCGGAAAACGCCACCCTTTCGCCACACCGCTTACGCCCTCCGCTTTCCAGCGCGCCCACCCTTCAGCGAGCCCCTCCTCAACCCTGCGCAGCAGGTGTGATTCTGCATACCCAAGCACGCCTATATTGGCGCGCAAATTCTGCCCATATTTAAGCTTCGGCGAAAAAAAAGCGTGTACGGTCTCGTGATCGAGCGTTGATTTTTTTGTCTCAGCACTCAACGACCTGCTGACTTCAATGTCTCCCCAGCGGCTCGTGACTCCATAGGTACCTGCGGGAAGCCCCCGCGCCTTCATGTTCACAGCCGGCTTGTAAAATAACCCCTCAAATGTTCCGAGTTTCTCTTCCGAGAAGCGCGATACAACGCGCCAGGTATCTCCGATTGACGTAAACGCTTCCCGCACCGCCGAGACTGTTGCGCGAAGGCCGCTGCGCCGTACCGACTTTGCAAAATCGCCCGCAAGGGGAATCCATCCCAGTAGCGCAAATGCCATATTACTCCATCCACCGTTCTCTCCGGCGCTTACTTGATTGAGTGCAGCCGCAGTATCGCGCAAATCGGCCGCTTGTCCGGCAATCGGTATGAGCCCGACACCGATTTGCGTTGCGGCTTTTACACTCGATTGATTCTTGGAGAAATCACCCTCTATCGCACCGTCGTATATCGCCTGCAATATTTGACCCGCACGAACCGAGTAACTGTCGTTCGCACCTACTTTGTCCGCCATACATATCTCCTTGAATGATGAACTCCCAATTACATCGCCGAGATCTGCCGAAAGTTTCCCGACTCGCAAGACCAGCCGGGTGACCGCGCTCATACGATTTGCTGGGGCTGTGGTGTATATTTTTTAAAATGCCGCTGAAAACTCTAACTTTAAGTAAATCGAAGACTTAGAAAATTTGGCAGAGCGATAGCAAGTCTAGCGATCTTGTTGAAGAGTAAGCGGCAATGGTGCCCGGAGGAGGTAAAAGCCTTTCGGGCATTTTTTCTATTGAATCCGCCACATCTTAGGTACATTTTACTAGCGCAAGGGCGCGTACTATACTGCGCTGCAGGTATACCTTCCTCGCGCAAATGACTGATTTTGAATTCAACCAGGAACCAGACAGCAGCTTTTATGGTCTCAATGACGAAGACATCGAGACCCATCTTCGCATAACTCGCTATAGTTCGTTCGAACTTACCGGAGCCGTCGCGCCGTCATACGACGTCGAGGTTAAACCAGAAGCGGGTTTCCAATTCATCAACTATTCTTCATCGCCTGATGCGATCCCGGCCCCGGGCATTCTCGCGTCAGTTTCAAAGCCAGACTTGCTCGACGTGTTTCAAGATCTCTTGAGCATTCCGGCGCAGAATGGCGCGCCCGATGCACTCTACGATGTAATTATTGTTTACAGCTTGCGCTCCGAAGAAGATCCCGATCGGTTTATTCGTGAACAGATCGAACTACCTGAGTTAATAAACGCGGTAGAATCGTTTAGCTCGTTATTGCTACAGGATGGATATCTCGAAATTTCCGTCGTGTGCCGCGATCTCGATTGGCGGCTCACGTTGGATGACCACAAGCTCATTTTCGTTCTTAATGAATTTCTCAAACCGTCATACGAACTTTTGAGATCATATGGAATTCCGTTTATTCAGCCCGACGCCGATTTCAAAACCATTTCGGACGCCGAACACCTCCACGTTTCTTCCGATGAACTGTTAGAGGAGTTTGAGCGCCTCTGCATCACCTTAAGGTTGGAATACCGCGGCTAATTGAGAACCATCAAACTCGAAAGTAACCGCGGATAATTCGCCAATCACGAATATTCATTCGCCCCGCAATACAATTTTCGGAGCCGCGCTCACTATCCCTTACAGGAGGTGTCTTCTACGCGCTGAGCCGGCGCACTTCGAAGCGGCAATCACGAAGGGCGTCGGCTAACGCGCGTTACCGAGAGCGATGGATCCAACCCAATCGAATCACGAAGTATCGATGATTTCAGCGAGACTGGGCGCCGAAGCTCGGCTGCCGCTGCTCGACCCGAACTCTATAGATTTTTCCAATTCGATATTAGTGGTTAACCGAACGCCGCGATTCATCGTTCCTGTTCCCCCATTAGAAGGTGGTGGAGAACTTCTAGTCTATCCTGCCGAGAGCCCAAAAGCCGGAGCCGCAATTAAAGAGACGCCGGATGGATCGGCAGATCGGGGAATCGTTTTCTTTAATCCGACTGATAGTGCCTGGCAAGCGGCGCGCGGAAACGGCCTAGAAGCAATTGTTATCAATAGCGTCGACCCGCAGACCGCGCGCGCATTGCATGCACGGATCCAAAGCACGTCGTTGCAAACACTCGAACAGATTAAAGATCTGCTCCGATACGCACATGACGAGCTTGGGCTAAAGGATTTTTATCACAAGAAGCTGGCAGCTATTGAACAAGAGACCGCAATTATCGATCCAGCTAATCCCGCCTATCGTGAAGTGACAAAAACAACCCTGCATCGCGCGGTTTACATCGCGCGCGGGTTTATGTTTGAAGGCCCCGTCACGCAGATATACAGGAATGGAGGGATCCTGCTGAACGATGGAAAGAAAACCTGGGGAATTGAAACGGAAACATTTCTAAAAAATTTCCGCGCCGTTTCTAATGGCGCGGAACGCAGGCTTCGAACACTAGCCGAAGAATTTTTTTGCTAATGAATTTCCATTTCTCCGGGAATTCGTCGCGCATCATCCGAGATGTTCACCCGCGCAGGCGGACTGGACTCTCCCCACCCAGGGTCTTGCTCGTTAATCATTCGCCCTGGATCGCGAAAGTTAAAATAGTCGTTATCGGTAGAGTCGCTGTCTGCCCAAGTAGTTTCGCCCAATTTGGGACCGTGCGGGCGGGCCGTCGTGCTGCCCTCCGCGCGTGGCGACTCCTGTTTATCAAGTTTACGCGGGCGTCGCTCCCGCGCACGTTCCGCAAGGTCATACTCAGCACAGATTAATAACACCAATACGATAGCCAAAAATATGACTGCCGTGTGATTCATTTGACTATTTCTCTAGAATGAAAGGCACCAAGATCTTCTCACGGTGCGATAGTCCCGGCCTATGACGGCCATCAGCCGGCCTTAAGATAGGTTCTGTCAGGCTGTGAAAGAGCTCTCCAGACTGTTTTTATGCGCGATGAAAAAAGTAAGGGTGGTAAGTTCAAATGCTATTTACGCATCCCCCAGACCGTGGCCTCTGGGAGCCGCTCGCGCCGCGAAAGTGAGAATTGCGACAGCGCATACACCACGGTTAAGAATGTGGTAACAAAACGGAACCAGGTCCAGTGGTTCTCATCGGGAATATAGTGCCAATACACTTGGTTGCTAACACCGGTAGCAAAAAAAACCCAGCACCAGCGTGCGGTTAAGATTCTCCAGCCGCGATCAGTCATCAAGAACATGTGTTGGAACATACTTTTCAAATACAATCTATCGCGACGTAACGCGGCATAAAGCACGAGCGCGAAGAGAAGATTGGAAACGGTAAACTCGAGCACGAGCCAGAGAGGCTGGCGCAAATAGAGCGTCGCAAATCCCGAAACGAGCGTTAGCACGCTAACGGTAAATGAAAAGATAGCGAAGCGTTGTAAATGAAAGGCAGACACAATGAGCGCCACGAGTGTCGAAATTACGAGCACGGTCGCGCCGGGGTAAAACCCCCATATCGCCGAAACGAAGAAGAAGAGAATCAACGGGCCGAACTCAATCAGCAGATGGATAAGGAATAGGAGCGACATACCGAACTGAAAGCTTAGCGCGCATGACGCCGTGAGCCTAGCCCTCCGCCCGCTGCGCGCGCGAGCAGTCGAACTATTGTCAACTTCTTTTCACGCATAGCATCTTGAATTGATTAGCGAAAACTGAATATGGCAGGAAAGAGAGGCTGCGAGTGAAAGGCGCCGGATGCGATTGAACTCTCTATCGCATCCGGCCGGAGGGTGCTCTATTGGCGCGGCTCACCACTTGGCGCAGGAGCTTCCGCCCCCTTCGTGAAGACCGCGGAAGCGGCGGGCGGATTTCTAAGCGAACGCGCGTCTTCCACGAGCTTGATGAACTCGGCGCGTGTTCCGGAGGAATCAACACCGCGGTTGGCTTGGGCAACCGCAAGCACGTCGTCCAAAGTATATGAGCCGAGGAACTGACTCTCCCGGAGAATTTCTCCGAAGTAGGCGACCGCCGCCGCGAACTTGAAGTCTGCCGATGACTGCTCCGCGCTTCTTACGATTGATTTTTCGATTGGAAAACTCAGCGGTTTAGAGACATCGCCTTCGGGCTCTTTGTAGCGCACTTTGAGAAAGCCCAATTCTTTGGCGTCTACTGCTTGTAGCGTCGGCGCTGCAGCTTTGTAGCGCAGTTCCTGATTGAGCTTCTGCGCCATCGGTGAGTCGGCAAGCACTATTTCATACAGCGCAGTTACCGTGTGCCCCGCTCCGATCTCGCCGGCATCTTTAGCATCGTTCGTGAAATCTTCACGATTGAGCTTGCGGTTATCGAAGCCGATCAGCCGGTACTGCTTAACCACTGCCGGATTGAACTCCATCTGGAGCTTTACGTCTTTGGCGACTATCTGCATGTTCGCGGCCAAGCCGGTCTCGAGAACTTTACGCGCCTCACGGAACGAATCTATATAAAAGTAATTACCATTACCGCGATTCGCAAGCTGTTCCATATTTTGCTCTTGAATATTACCTTCGCCGAACCCGAGCGTCGTCAACGTAACGCCAGTCCTACGCTTTTCTTCGATCAACGTCATCAAGCCGTCGAAGGACGATACGCCGACATTGAAATCACCATCGGTCGCCAGCACGACGCGGTTAACCGACCCTTTGATCATGTTGCGCTGGGCAACTTGATATGCGAGCTCGATGCCGCCGCTGCCGTTGGTTCCTCCCCCGGCAGTAAGCAAATCAATCGCGCTCTCGATCTTTGCGCGGTCACTTCCCAGAGTTGAATCGAGCACTATGCCCGCCGAGCCGGCGTACGTAACTAACGCCACGCGATCGATTGGGCGCATAGAACGCGCGAGCAGCTTGAGGCTTTCCTTAACCAGCGGAAGCTTATTTGGCGTATTCATCGAACCCGATACGTCAATTAAGAATACAAGGTTCCAACCTAACTCGTTGTCTTCGGCGACGGTGCGCGCTTTGAGGCCGACACGCAATAGCTGGTACTCTTTGTCGATTGGCGACGGGGCCGCCTCGAAGGTCACGGTAAACGGTTCGGACGGGAAACTTTCATAGGTATAGTCAAAGTAGTTTATATATTCTTCAATGCGCACCGAATCTTTCGGCGGCAGTTGGCCGCGCGAGAGGAAGCGGCGTGTATTGGTATAGCTGCCCGTGTCGACATCGATGCTAAAGGTCGAGAGCGGTGTTACCGCTGGATCGTTGCGTGGATTCTCCGCGTACTTTCCATATCCTTCGCGATCTTCGGCATGGTACCCGAAATCCGGATAATCGAGGTGGCGGCGCGCTACAATGTCGTTAACCGTTGCGGGAGCTGCGCCATCTGTCGCTATCGCGAAATTATCCGCTTTCTTTTCCAGCGATGGCGCCTGAATTCCCTTTGGACCTACGAGAAATTGCTCGACCGATCTAAGTAATTCGTTTGAACTCTCGGCCACACGCATATCATTATACTTTATTGCTCTGCCGCCCCCCTGATGCGGTTCGGTTCTCCCTGGATCTCTCTTCCCGGCGGACTGCTGCGAGGGCGCGGCCAAGCGCGGCATATTGGCGTCAGTATATACGGTGGGGTCAAAGGCTGGAAAAGGAAGTGAACGACAGGCAAAAATAGCCACGGCGATTGATGCCACCGCTGCGCTCAGCCGAAAACGGCGCATAAAAACCAAAATAAATGCGGCTAGTGCGGACGTAAGTGCCAACAGCGCTGCCACCACTCCAGTGACAAAATAGTGTGCTGTTCTTAACACGTCGCCTCCGAGCGAACGATCACCGTAGAACCACGCTGCACCGACACAGGCGAGCGATAAGACAAACCCCCAGACAACCGTACTGCCGAACTTCATATATCCCCCAACTACAGGAATAGACTGTTTAATCGATAGCATTGCATCCCTAGAGAACGCCTGGTCGAGCGCCGACTTCTCAGCGGCGAGCGATTGCAGCGCGTCAAAGAGGCGCCTGCTCTCATCAAGCTCTGCCTTGAGCTTTTCCGAACCACCAATCTGGTCTTCAAGTTCTCGAGCTTCTTTTGCGGGAAGATTCCCACGCCAGAGCTCAAACAGACGAAGCATTCGATGAGATTTTTTCATAACTTAGATCCTTGGGTTTTATGTTTCGAGAACGCCTGACGCAGCTGCATCAGCGCGGTATTCATGCGCGAGCAGACAGTGCCTACCGGCACTTGCAGGATCTCGGCAGCCTCGGCATACGTTTTTCCCTCGAGGGAACAGAGAACAATTACTTCACGAAATTTTGGCTTGAGCGCACCTATGCAGTGCTGAAGAAACGCCAGCGTGGCCGGGTCACCGCTCTCCTCTGCTGCATTCTCGGGCAGCTCATTAATATGCGAGGGGTCGAGCGCAACGTTTTTTTGCATCTCGCGGTACCTTCTCGATGAAAAATAGGAATGGGTGACATTGAGCGCGATGCGCGTAATCCAGGTGGAAAATGCCGACTGAAATCGAAACTTCTTCAATCCCTTGAAGGCGCGAATGAATGTCTCTTGCGAAAGATCGCGGGCTGTCGCATCGTCGCGCACCTGCTTTTTAATCATTCCAAAGACCATCGCTTGATACCTGATCATCAATTCTTCGAACTGATTATGGCGGCCCGCGAGCACGTCACGGATGAGCTGCGGCTCATCTGAGTTTTCTCCTGCGTTACGGCTGTCGCTCATATCATCTTTCTTCTGCCTAATTAGACCGGGGCGCGGTGAAACACTTCGAATTTAGCTTTCCAAGGTCTACCAGGAAACTAACTAGCTGTAACCACTTATTATTTATAGACGGTGATGGATATCAGCGCCGCGCGGTGTCTGTGCGTGGCAGGATGCGGCGATGAAACGTTCACGATCTATAGCTGACGCATTGACGTGCGTATTATGGGGATGCACCGCGATGGACGCGAAAAACTACGCTAAAAATTCACCCCGACTCGTGCTCGAGAGTTACTTTGCGCGCGAACTTTCAGGGCGCGGCGGATTATTCGGTCGCTCGGGAAAACTGAACACGAGAATGACCATAAAGACATCGGGCGAGTAGGACGAGAAAGTTCCGGCATTCAACGAAGACCTTCGCTACGAAAGCAGAGAGCGGCATCACCGAACATTCAAAGTCACCAAAATAAATGACCATGAATATGAAACGCGGTGTGATGAATTTGTCGGACCGGGAAAGATTGAGTCATACGGTAACACGTTGCACTGGACGTACTGCCTTGAAGAACAGTCAAAACAGGCGGGTGGCGTAACGCTTTTTTTTGATGATTGGATGTTTCTATTCGAGGATGGATTCATCATCGACCGCGCCGATGTGAGTAAAATCGGATTCAATGTTGGGGAAGTATTCTTTTTACTTGCACCCGGATGAAAAAACG
>CAYTAW010000034.1:0-13928 GCA_964435675.1 uncultured Bdellovibrionales bacterium | reverse complement strand
CGATCAAGGTGCCGATTTTTGTGTGATCCTTGGTGCGTGCGGCAATGTGCGGTGAGCCATCAGCCATACGAATAAGGTAGCCGCGGTTGTCGCCCGCGTTATAAAAACACCCTGTGCTGCGATCGATTTCGGCGGCCGCAACGACTGTCGCCATTTTTCGTAAGGCAGGATCGTTTAACTGCGTACCTAAATTGCCGAGCAGGGCGCGGGTATGCACAAATGCGTTGCTCACCGGAATATTCTGCTGAAATAAATCGAGAATTGCTTCTGTCGAAAACAGCGCGGCAACGCCGCCGCCCCCGTTTCCTCCCATGCCGTCGCAGCTTACAATCAGCGATCGTCCACTATGATGCACATCGGCGCCGATGCAGTCCTCATTAGCCCTGCGTCCGTAATGTAATATTTGTGGAGTCCCGTCGGGATTGAGCGCTCCGGAAGGGGCGGGTCCGGTAACGCCGATAAAATTAACCGCCGCATATCGCCCATATGGAAGCTCGCGCTCCACGCGCTGTTCGGCGTCTCCATGAAGCGACAGACGTTCATGAAAACCGGTAATGTGTGCGCACCTTTCCCGCAATATCTGGGCCGAGTCCGCTAAATTATTCGGTAAGCGCAAGCCAAAGCCATCGAAAAAAATAGACGCGCCAGCGGGCAAATAGTACGGGATACCGAGAGGATAACGCATGCCTTGAAATTCAATTGCGGGAGGATGCGTGGGCGCGGAAATCGCCGAGCCATCGTGGGCGACGAGCGGAACCGGTTCGACTACATACATTCCAGGTTGTTCCGCACGACGGGAAACGAGCACTGCGCTGGCGGTTCCTACGATGAGCACGGGGAGTGAATGCGGAGTCAGGTGAAAAATAGCTTGCTTCGCGGCTTCAAGCTTCCCCTCGCCGTAACTAAGATCAATACGGCTCATTGCCGGCGCTGGTGATTCCGGCAAATTCCCGCTGAATGATGAATTAAGATTCTGATCGGCTAGCACCCTAAGCCCCCCTTATCCTCTATTTATTAGTGTAGCCCAGCGGGAAGCTAACGCAAATCTAACAGTTGGCCTGATTTAGGGCTTTTCTAGGGGGATACAGGGTAACATGATTCTGATTTTACCCTCCCATCGCGAGCGTGATTTCGCTTCGATAGGCACTCCCAGACGCTCGGCGATCTGCTGTGCAAATTTGAGGGTATGAATGGAGGTGTCATCCTTGAATAAAAATCTACCGTGATCTCCGTGCACAAGCGCCATGAAGTAGTCGCCGGTGATTGGCTCGACCAGCTCATTCGCGCTATATGAGAAGATCAGCGATACTTGCTCTCCATCGGTTGAAAGCTTGGTATCGACGAATGTTTCGCCTCCAGGGCCTGTGCGTTCGACGGCGAAAAAAAGCAACGCCCCGATTAGTTGAAACACATCGGAGCGTGAGGCCATTACTTCGCAGTCTTCTTTGAAGCTAACACGAATTTCCGATTGCGGCGGTAAAATGATGTCGACGAGCTCCAGCAGCGGGGTGATTACATGACTTAATAGGATGCGCTCCGGTTCATCGGCGAACTTCTGTTCGAGAAGCTTCAGCGGCGATCCGGGTATCCCAAGTGACGGCGTGCGCAGCAGGGCCAACGCCCCCGATGCCAAGGTTAGCGAAAGGGTGCGCAGTCTCTCTTGATTTACCAGTTTGGTTGCAATTTGACGTGGTATCGAAAGGTCGCCAATTCCGATGGCGAAGCCGACGCGCGCGCCCTCGGATCCGATCAAGGTAATAATCCGCAGCAGCAGTGGTGAGGTCCTGCCGTCGCTCTTTCTCACGGTCATGTCGACTGACGAGAGCAGCTCGCCCAATGAATTCTCCTCTGTCTCACGTTGAATATGTTGCTCGAGCAACGGTATCAATTGCGGCGCGATTTTTTTAAAGGACTCGTGATAATTTTCTTCATCGAGCGCCAGAATGCGTTCAGCGGCGCGGTTGGCGATGATTAGTTTCGCGTTATCGTCGACGATCACCACGCCGTCACGGGTAGTGTCCAGAAAGCGCATCGTCGAACTGGTAATCTCTTGATCGCGTTTGGCCCTGCCGGCGATCTCTCGTTGCTCTTCGTAGCTTTTGGCGAGCGCGTGAACTTGCAGCGTAATCAGATCGGAATCGAGCGGTGCCTGCATGACGATGTCCGCGCCGGCGCTAAAAAATGAATGCATTGAGATTTTATCGTGCAGCGTCAGAAAGCCGATGATCTTTAGATCTTTAAACGCTTCGAGCGATCGAATCTGGAGCGTTTCATTGATCCCACTCCTGCCGCCATCGAGAACGAACGGCATGCAGATTACCGGCGTATTGGTATGGTAGAGGCGTAGGCACTCGCTGAGATCCTCGGTTGAATTGCAAACGGCAAAAGCTACCGGTAGCTGATTCATCGGCAGCTGTATGTGCGGCGCGAGTTCAAGCGCGGGCTTAAACAATATGACGACCGGCGGACGATTATTCATACTCTGGCTATATCGGCAACTCCTTGAAAATGCTAGAGTCTTTCCGTTCCGTTAGCGGCAAATGCTGCGCGAAAGCGCGCCTTCGTTCACGCTCGACCGATGGCGAACGGTGGGTTATTGTTTATATTTCCGCGACGATGAGCGGCTGAACTTCAATCCTCGATGAAAATTCTCCTTGTCCAAACAATGTTTTTTGGTGACGTTATTCTGTCTACGCCGGTAATCAAGGCGCTGCGGGAAATCTATCCGCAGGCGGAGATATCGGTCATGACGAACAAGGCGGCCGTTCCGCTGCTCAGCCGAGATCCGCTAATCGCCCGCATCATTCCTTTTGATAAGCGAGGTGAAGACGCCGGCATTGGAGGCATTCTGCGGTTTGCCCGGCGGCTCCGCGAGTTTCAATTCGATATAGCGTACAGCCTCAAAGGTTCGGTGCGAACCTCATTAATACTCGCGCTATCAAAAATTCCTCAGCGTGTGGCATTTGCAAAGGCCCATCTCGCGTTCATTTATCACAGAAAAAAAACTACGCCTAAGACAGTGCATTCAGTGCTGCGAAATTTAGCGCTGCTCGAAGGTGAAGGGTCATATGATCGCGGAGCGATAAATCTTCGGCTTTTTGCTCCGAGTGCCGATCAGATGGAGCCGGCCATCGCAGCGCTCGTGCATGGCGACGAGCGGCGTATCGTGATGTTCCCGGGTAGTGAGTGGGAGACTAAGCGATGGCATTGGAGTGAATATAGGAAGGTGGCCCAGGAGTACCGACGGCGCGGGTATCGCGTGATACTGCTCGGATCGGCAAAGGAAAAGCCGCTCACTGATGCGGTAGCGCGTGGCATCGAGGGAGTAGTTAATTTGGCGGGTTCGAGCACGCTCGATCAGGTTCTTTTTTTGGTCAAAAATGCTAGCCTCGTCGTCTGTAACGACAGCATGGCTTTGCACGCGGCCGCCGGATTCGGCGTGCCGGTGGTGACGGTCTTTTGTGCGACTTCCCCAGCGTTCGGATTCGGACCTTGGAGGACGCCTGCGCGGGTTATCGAACGCGAAGATCTGCCGTGTAAACCGTGCCGCCGCCACGGCGGGCGGGTCTGCCCGATTGGCACCGAAGAATGCATGCGTGGTGTGAGCGCTGCTCGAGTAATCGCTGCGGCCGATGAATTATTGCAAATCTCTGGATCAGCGCATGGGATTTAACGTCATAGAAAAAAGGGTTGGCAAGTTTCTCGTCGGATCGGTCGAGGAATATCCCGCCACCATTTACGCTAAAATCATCACGCTCTTTAACCGCCTCGATGAAGCGCGCCGCGGGGGTGTTGTTAGTCCTCAGGGAATCACCCGCCAATCAGTCGAGGGAATCGGGAAAGTCGTAGTCAAGCATTATTTGCGCGGGGGGATACTCAGTTATCTCTTGCACCGCACCTATTTACGTAGTGGCGGTGGCGATTACCGTTCGAAGCATGAATTCTTGATGCTTATGCGCGTCCGTTCGTACGGCATTGCCGCGCCGCAGCCGATTGTCTACGGTGTTGAAGGCGGCTTGTTTTACAAGACCTGGTTGGTGCTCAGCGAACTCGAGGGAGTAACGGCGCTCGCCGATCTAAATACCGCAACCGACGCGAAGCGATTCGAGGCGGCGATGGAGCAATTGGTAATGCAGGTCGAGCGCCTTATCGAGAATCGTGTGTTTCACATTGATCTCCACCCCGGAAATGTGGTGATCGACAACGCGGGCCAGCTCTTCATTCTCGATTTCGACAAAGCGCGCATGTTCAATGGACAGCTTAATGACCTCCGCGATCGATATCTGCGCCGCTGGCGGCGCGCGGTAATCAAGCACGGTCTGCCCGAAAGCTTCTCCGAGATTTTTTGTTCGCGATTGAGAAAAAGGTTTACCTCATGCCAAATGCAAGAGAGCGCTCAGTCTTAATTGTGCTCACCGGGTCGCTCGGCGACGTAGTGCGCGGCTTGCCGTTGGTTGACGCAATCAAAAGTGCCGAACCGCGCACGCGCATCTCCTGGTTGATTGAAGATAAATGGCAGAAAGTGGCCGCGCTTCATCCCGCGATTGATCAATTAATCGTCTTCAATCGGAAGCAAGGGTTGAAGGGAGTTTTGGAGTTGATAGGAAAGCTGCGCCGCGAAAAGTTCGACACCGTCCTCGATCTGCAGCGCCATTTCAAAAGCGGCTTTTTCAACCTCTGCGCGCCGGCCGCAGAGCGTATTGGATTTCATCGCCGTGACAGCAAAGAGGGTAACTGGCTCTTCAATACGAGGCATATTGAATATCGCGGCCACACCGTTTCTAAGGTCGATCACTATCTGCTCTTTCTCGACGCAATCGGTGTCCCGCGGCCGGCAAAGTTAACCTTTGGGTTCGAGCGCCTCGATGCCGCTGGATTGGCGGGGCAGTTTTCCGTAACAAATGGCGCGCGACGCGTGGCGTTGGTGCTTGGATCGAGCTGGCAGTCTAAGGACTGGTTTCATACGGGATATGAGCGACTCATCTCGCTGATCAAAAGTTCATCTGATTCTGAAATTTGCCTTGTCGGTGACAATAGTCAGCGCGCGCTGGGCGATGCCCTTGAGCGCGTGTCGGGCGATCGTGTGCTTAATTTTGTGGGAAAAACTTCGCTGCCTGAGTTGATCGGAATTCTTCATCAATGCCGTGCGGCAGCGGGGCCCGACTCTGGCCCTGGACATATCTCCGCCGCCGTAGGTACGCCGTATGTGACACTCTTTGGCCCCACCGATCCGCTGCGTGTCGAACCCTATGGAATGGGGGCGCTATCGATTCAGGGCGATGTTGGATGCGCGCCGTGCTGGCGGCGAACCTGTCCGGGGCTCGACAAGATTTGCATGCGATCCATATCGGCTGAGCAGGTATTCGGAAGGCTGGAAGCATATTTACGATAGAAAGTTGGGGAGCGGAAATCGTATTTGCGCCTGTGATCGGCGAGATCAAGCTGTTTGCGATGCCGTGCTTTCTAACGGCGCTTCTAAATGTCCCATTCTTATCAACCTCTTACCTATAAACAACCAAGCATTCAACCCTTTGGCAATTCGCGAATTGTGCCGATATCCTCGGTGTGGAAGAGGACATTTTTGCGCCTAAAGCCAATAACCCGCTCTCGGCGCAGCATTTTCAAATTATCCGGTCTCTTGGGAGGGGTGCGACGGGCGAAGTGTTCCTCGCACACGCGCTCGAAGATGGCGGCCGTCCGGTCGCCTTGAAAGTACTTGAAAATCCCGATGCGTTCGATGATCAGACATTGAAGCGCTTTCGCAATGAAGTCGCCGTGCTTAAAAAATTGCGTCACCCGAATCTGATTGAAGCCTACGATTTTTTCGATTACAACGGCTGCCTCGCATTTTCGATGGAGCACGTTGACGGCGACGATTTGGGGCACGTGCTTAAGCGCGGGAGGCTCAACGCTGATGAAATCGATTCGATTATTCTTCAAGTGCTTGACGCGCTCCACGAGCTGCACATAAACCATATTCTGCACCGCGATATGAAGCTCGAGAATGTGCTCTTGAGCAAGACCGGCACTGTTAAAGTTGGCGATCTCGGTTTGATGAAGAAAATTGATTCCAAGGGGATGACGCGCCCCGGCTTAATTTTTGGCAACGCGCAATACATGGCGCCCGAATATATCAAGAAAGGCATTTATGATGTGCGCAGCGAAATTTATGCCGTAGGCGTTATGCTGCTTGAGCTGTTCTCCGGAAAACGGCGATTAGCGGAAGTGCCCGAAAACAAGGTGATGGAAACGGTGATCAAATCGCGCTTTGCGATTCCTGAAGATATGCTCGAAGTGCTGCCGCACGGCTACCGCCGAATCGTCGAGCGCGCGCTGGCTATCGACCCGACGCAGCGCTATCAGAATGCGATTGAGATGCGGTATGATATCATTAAAAACCGCGTAAAAACGCATAATGACAGTGTTGTGGTTATCGCCGAAGACGAACCACCTCCACGTGTCGATTGGAGTTCGCAGCCGCGGAAGCCCTCGAAGTTGCTGCGCTCGGCGGGCGTCGTGATCATGTCGACAATCATCATTTTCACATCCTATGGGCTGAGTACGAGGAAGCCATCTTTTGCCATTCAGCAAGGAGATTATCGCGGCACGGTTCGGTTTATGCCGAACGAATTCGATTTGCTCAAAGTCTCGGTGCGAAAAGGAAAGATTAATTTCGAGAGTCGTGAGTTAGACTGCAAAAATGACGCGCTCGATCTCGGTAAGCGCGCGCTGCGCTGCGGAATTGGAAATTATCTGGTTGAATTCGAAAAGACCAATGAGAATCATATCTCTGGATTTTTAGTGCGCAAGGGGCATGCCAATATTTTTGAGTTCAAGCTCGAACGCACGACATAGCAGCTCGCTGTGGCCCAGTGGACTTTTTAACTGCAATTGAATCATTTGCCGAATGGGAATTTCCGCTAAAGCTGTGACGCTTAAAGGTATGACGCTAAAAGCTAGCTGAAGTACCCGATTAAAATTGCGCTCCAGGGAACGATAGCGGCGCACGCGTATAAAACCGCCATTCCGCGCATAGCGTAGATAAGCCAAGAGACCGTGTTCGCGAAGGTCGTTAGGAAACCCACGATTCCGATAGCAAATGATTTTACCAACACTAAAGTGAAAACAGTTCCGAAGCTGAGCATCATTGAGCGCAGCAAGGGATTGGCCTCCATTTCAATTCCCAGATGATGAACTCCTATCCCGGTCAATACGCCGTCGGCGATCTGAAATAACGCCAGCAATGCGGCGAGAATGAAAATTTCCTTATCTGCTTTTGCGAGTTGGGGGGCGGGAAAAACGGCAATATTGTCATTCGCTGCCTTTGCGGACGGGAGCGGCTTTACCAGCTCAAGCTTCGGTCGTTGAGGCAATATTTCTGCAGTATTCGTCATGGCACCAGTACGCTACACATTCCATTAACCTATCTGTACTGCTAGGTAATTTGCTTCAAAAATACCGTAACGTATTGAAAAATCAAGAGCTGAGCTGCGGTTCCACGCTAATTCTTGGTGCAGACACTGTATACTGCAAGCCGAGTATGGCAATCTTCTAATCGTACTCAAAAATATATAAAACGGTGGCTATATTGGTGAAATAGCGAGAATAATGGTGACTCCAACACGGCTGCGCCAGCAGCTGACAGCGCGAATAGATGGCTATAAGGCGGCGGGAGGCTACCGGTCTCTGCCTACTTCGGCCGGGGAAGTCGACTTCTGCTCGAACGATTATCTGGGACTCGCGCGCGAATCGGTTTCAGCTCTTGCCGCTGAGAGCGGGGCGATGCTGCGACCTTCTGGTTCCAGCGGTTCGCGTCTGGTGAGCGGCAATTCTTCGTACCTCGAAGAGGTCGAGAGCGCTATTGCTCGTTTTCACGGAGTCTCCTCAGCGCTGCTTTTTACCTCCGGATACTTGGCCAATATTTCACTGGTTTCATCCCTTACCGAGCGTCACGACACGATAATTTATGATCAATTAATCCACGCGTCGCTACGTGACGGCATTCAACTCTCACGCTCTCGTAGTTTTGGATTCCGTCATAATGACCTTGAGGATTTGCGCGCTAAATTACAGTTGGCAACCGGCGCGATTGCGGTTGTCGTTGAGGCGCTCTACTCGATGGACGGCGATCGCGCTCCGCTGCGCGAGATAGTTGCTTTGGCCGAGGAGTTCGGTGCTGAAGTAGTCGTCGATGAGGCGCACTCAGTCGGCATTGACGGACACGAGGGACGGGGGCTCGTATGTGCTCTCGGGCTTCAATCCCGCGTGCTGGCGCGCACGGTAACGTTTGGTAAGGCGCTCGGCTGCCACGGCGCTGCGGTCTTAAGTGGCGGCGAGGTGCGCGAAACGATTATCAACCGCGCCCGCGGATTTATATTTACCACGGCTATGTCGCCGCGCAGCGCGGCAGATATCCAGGCCGCCTATCGCAGGCTCCCCGAGCTTGATCAGCGCCGCATACAGCTCGCGTCATTAAGCGAAAAGCTCAGAAAATTGCTGCCGGATAGCGTCGCAGAACCTGAATCGACCCCAATTCATCGCGTCATTGTTCCCGGGAACGAAGAAGTTTCGCGAGTTGCCCAAGAGTTGAGTGGTCGCGGCTTTTCTATCGTCGCCATTCGCGCGCCAACTGTGCCGGAAGGATCCGAACGGCTGCGCATTTGTCTGCACAGCTATAATTCGGAAGATGAATTACATCGCTTGTGTAGCGCGCTGCGCGAGGTGTGCATTGAACCGGACGCTGCGGCTAATGCGAGGTGAAACGTGAAGGGGATATTTGTTGCGGGCATTGGCACGGGTGTTGGAAAGACGGTAATCGCCGCGGCAGCGGCGCAAGCGCTGGCTGCTGATTATTGGAAGCCTGTTCAGTCCGGATCTATCGAGGGGACAGACAGCGCAATAGTACGTTCGCTTGTATCGGAGGCGGTTCGAATTCATCCCGAGCGCTACTGTCTGAGTCAGCCGCTCTCTCCGCACGCGGCGGCGATTGCCGATAAGGTAACAATTGCGCTCGACGATTTTACGATTCCAGATTGCAAAGGCACCTTAGTGATCGAGGGTGCCGGCGGCTTGCTCGTTCCGATTAATGAGCAGCACCTCATGATCGATCTTTGCAAGAATTTCGGATTTCCGGTGTTGCTCGTATCGCGCAACTATCTGGGCAGCATAAATCATACGCTTCTCTCAATTGAAGCGCTCAAGGCGCGTGACATCCCGATTGTCGGCATCGTATTCAACGGTAAAACGACTCCCGATAGCGAGCGCGTGATCGAGAATATTTCTCGCGTTCCATGTGTTGGACGCATCCCGGAATATGCAGAAGTACATACGGCTTCAATAGAAGATGCCGCCGCTCGTCTCAAAAAAGGACTCGCTGAATATGCCAATTAAATCGCTCATTGAACGGGATAAGGAGGTCATCTGGCACCCGTATACCCCGCTTGCGGGCGAGGCCCCGCTCGCCGTTTCTAGCGCGCGCGGGGAATTGATTACGATTGAGAGCGGAAAAACGCTTGTCGATATGATCTCTTCCTGGTGGGTTAACATACACGGGCATAATCATCCGCACATTGCCGAACGCATTCGAGAACAGCTCGAAACGCTTGATCATGTGCTATTTGCCGGGTTCACGCATCAACCGGCGGTCGAACTGGCCGAGCGCTTGCTGACGCATCTCCCAGCCGGGCAGCGGCGGATTTTTTACTCGGATAACGGGTCAACGGCGGTAGAAGTGGCGATTAAAATGGCCGTGCAGTACTGGGCGAATGGCGGTGAACCGCGCGAACGCGTCGCGGTAATCTCGGGCTCATATCACGGAGATACGGTCGGCGCGATGTCTGTCAGCGAGCGCGGCATATTTACGCTACCCTTTAAGAAGCTGTTATTTGAGATAGATGAATTGCCTCGTCCCTCACCGGACGACGAAGAATTCCTTACCGCCGTCGAGCGAATCGCCCGTGATGGAGGGCTCGCCGCGTTTATCTACGAACCACTGGTTCAGGGGGCCGGTGGAATGTACATGTACGATGCGCATCTGCTCGATCGGGCGTTGCAGATATTCAAGCGCCACGGCGTCATCTGCATTGCTGACGAAGTTATGACCGGTTTTGGCCGAACCGGCAAATGGTTTGCCTCGGATTACGCCGAAGAGAAACCTGATATTGTCTGCGTTTCCAAAGGAATTACCGGCGGCGTGCTTCCGCTCGGCGTAACCAGCTGCTCCGAGAAGATTGAAAAGTCATTTATGAGCGATGATCGATCACGCACATTTTTTCATGGACATTCATACACGGCAAACCCGATTGCGTGCGCCGCCGCCTGCGCCAGCCTCGACCTACTCGAGGATTCAAATTGTTGGAAGTCGATCGAGCGCATAGCGCGTTCACATGTAGAAGCGATTCCTCGATTGGCGCATCTGCCGAATACGGCGCATGTGCGCGCGCGGGGAACGATCCTGGCGCTCGACGTTGTCGCTAAAGGAAGCGGATATTTGAGCCCGCTCGCTCCGAAATTGTACCGATCATTCATCGAAAGAGGTTTTCTCATCCGGCCATTGGGAAATGTGATCTACTTGATGCCTCCCTATTGTGTGAGCGACGAGAATTTGCGTGGCGCCTATGATGCGATTGCAGCAGCGGTGGAGAGCGTATGATAAAGATTGATAGTCCGATTGCGATTCGCTCGGCTGGATTTATTGCGCCGTTCGGGTGCGAACTTTCTTCAATGGCGGCTGCATTTAGCGAATCGCGGCATTTTTTTAAGCACCGCGAGAGGGGAACGGAAACTGAATGGGTCGCGCCGCTCACGGTTCCGATGGAAGAACGCCTTCAATCGATTCGTGCGTCGAGCGCGCTTAATCGTTTCATCGATCGCGGCGTCTTGATGGGCATAAGCGCGGCGCGCGACGCGGTGAGCCGCGCCGGGTGGCGCGGAGACTCCGATGTGGGGGTAATGATCGGCTCATCTCGAGGAGCAACTGAAACGCTCGAGCACGCGTATCAGCATTTTTATGAGAATCGCACGCACCGCGCCAAAGCGGTTACCTCGCCAACGACGACGCTCGGCAATTTTTCTACGGCAATTGCGCAAGACCTGCTGCTCTCCGGCCCAGAACTCAGTCATTCAATCACCTGTAGCTCCGCCCTGCACGCGTTGGTAAATGCGATCGGCTGGATGCGCGCCGGATTTTGCAAACGAGTTATTGCCGGTGGGGCCGAAGCCGCGCTCACCGAGTTTACGCTGGCGCAGATGAAAGCGCTGCGAATTTACACGAGCGGCGGGGATGGCGCCCCCTGCCGTCCATTCGAACGCAATGCCGCGCAGAGCACCTTCGCGTTAGGCGAGGGAGCCGCGGTGTTTGCGCTGGAAGAAAAATCGCCGCGAAATGATGCGGGCGCGCTCGCGGGGATTGCGGGTATGGGGTGGGGAATCGAGCGAGTTGATTCGCTGACCGGTGTGAGCGCTGACGGAGAGGCTTTTTATGAATCGATGCGCAGGGCGCTCGAAAGCCGTTCCAGCAGTGACCCGATCGACGCGCTCGTCGCGCATGCGCCCGGTACGCTCACAGGTGATCGCGCAGAGATGAGCGCTATCACGCGTCTGTTTGGGGAACGCCGCCCGGTCATCGTCTCGCCTAAATGGCAAATCGGACACACTTTTGGTGCTTCGGGAGCGTTTGGACTATTGTATGCAATACATCTGCTCCATGGCGGCCGGATCGCACAGCCTCCGTTTGAAACTGAACTATCGCAGCCGCGTTCTCCGGTATCTTCCGTAATGGTGAACGCCGCCGGGTTTGGCGGAAACGTTTGCTCGATTATATTACGGCGGTGGAGCTGAACGTGCTACTCATGGTATAGGAGAGGGATGACAGAGACATTAATTCCCATTCCTTCGCGCGTTTCTGAGAAATCATACATCGATTCGGGCCGCTATCAAGAATTATATGCGCGCTCGATTTCAGATCCGCAGGGATTCTGGGCCGACCAAGCGCGAGAAATGCTCACCTGGCATGCGCCCTTTACCGAGGTGCTCTCGCATGACTACCAGCGCGCGCATATTCGCTGGTTTTCCGACGGCCAATTGAATGTTTCGGTCAATTGCGTGGATCGTCACTGCGCCGGCGGCCGCGCCGATAAGACGGCGATAATTTGGGAGGGCAACGATCCCGGTGAATCACGCCAGGTGAGTTATGCAGAGCTATCGAACATGGTTAATCGCTGCGCAAACGGACTGCGCGCGCTGGGCGCGAAGAAAGGCGATCGGATAATTATTTATATGCCGATGGTGCCGGAAGTAGCCGTCGCCATGCTTGCCTGCGCGCGTATCGGTGCGATTCACTCGGTAATCTTCGCCGGCTTTTCGGCTGACTCCGTGCGTGATCGCGTCGTCGATTGCCAAGCCCGATTCATGATCACGGCCGATCAGGGAAAGCGCGGTAATAAAATTATTCCACTTAAGGAGATCGTCGATAAAGCGCTCGTCGGAATCGATTGTGTCGAGAAGGTCGTCGTCTTCGAGCGCACCGGAGCCGGTGTCGCCATGGACGCAAAGCGCGACGTGTCATTCGAGGAATTCATCTCCGGAATGCCGGTTGAGTGTGCCCCTGAAGTGATGAATGCCGAGGATCCGCTGTTCATTCTTTACACCTCAGGTTCCACCGGGAAACCCAAAGGAGTCCTGCATACGCAGGCGGGATATCTCCTGTATGCCGCCTACACGCATAAGCATGTTTTTGACTGTCATGAAGATGATATCTATTTCTGCGCCGCCGATGTCGGCTGGATAACCGGTCACAGTTACATCGTGTATGGACCACTCTGTAATGGCGCGACGACGGTGATGTTCGAGGCGACTCCGCTTTATCCGAATCCGGGCCGCTATTGGGAGACGATTGAGAAAGTCCGCGCGAGTATTTTTTACACTGCGCCCACCGCGATTCGTTCTCTGCAGCGTGAGGGCGATGAGTGGGTGACGGGACGCGATCTTTCGTCGCTGCGCGTATTGGGAAGCGTTGGAGAGCCGATAAACGAGGACGCGTGGCGCTGGTATTATTCGGTCGTGGGCCAAGAACGGTGCGCCGTGGTGGACACGTGGTGGCAGACGGAAACAGGCGGAATATTGATTGCGCCGCTGCCGGGAGCTATCGAACCGCGTCCGGGATATGCGACGCTTCCGCTTCCCGGCGTGCAGCCGTGTGTCGTTGATGAAGAGGGGCACGAAATTGCCGAGGTGGGGGCGGAGGGTAAGTTATGCCTCAAATTCCCATGGCCGGGGCAGATGCGCACCGTGTACGGCGATCATCAACGCTTTATTGACACCTATTTTTCGCAATATCCGGGCAAGTACTTCACCGGAGATGGCTGTGTTCGTGACAAAAACGGCTATTACCGTATTACTGGCCGTGTCGACGATGTTTTGAATGTTTCAGGACACCGGCTCGGTACGGCAGAACTCGAAAGCGCCATCATATCTTCAGGTGACATTGTCGAAGCAGCGATTGTCGGATTCCCGCACGAGGTAAAGGGCACCGGGATCTTCGCCTTTTGTATTCCGCGTGATGCGGATATGAACGGTGAGGCCGCGGAACAGCATGTAAAGGCTTCAGTGCGAACAATTATTGGCGCCTTCGCAACTCCGGATCGCATCTGTCTTGTGCCGGGGCTTCCGAAAACTCGCTCAGGCAAGATTATGCGGAGAATCTTACGCAAGATCGCAGCCGGTGAACGCGATGGGTTCGGTGATATTTCAACGCTCGCGGAGCCGGCTGTCGTAGAAGAGATAGTTTCCCGCGCTCAGCGCCTAATTCAAGCGTAAACCGGTCGAATCATCAGCGCCCCGGTGGCGGTATGGACTGGTTGCTGGCGGAGATCCCGACGCAGTCGCTCTCGAAGAAATTTGAGAATGGGGGAGATTGCGGTGTTTTACAG
>CAYTAW010000033.1:1371-14059 GCA_964435675.1 uncultured Bdellovibrionales bacterium | reverse complement strand
GCTGCGGCCTTATGGTGGCACCGGGCCGATGATGTCGCTCCAGGGCATGATTGAAGAGATTCTTTCCGGCGATCGAGAACGTCTCGCGACGCTGGGAATTTTAGTAAAGCACGAAGCAGATAAGAATGGCGCAGCGAAAGTTGCCTTTGAGCCCTATGGATTCAACATCTTCGACGAGGTCAATCGGTACACGGCTCAGCTCGTTGCTTCATTTTCCTACGAAGATTTTGAATATGTGCACGCGCATGATTGGATGACCTTTCCGGCGGGCGTCGCGTTGAAGCAGCTCTCAGGAAAACCGCTTATTTTGCACGTGCATAGCTTGGAATACGATCGCAGCGGACAGTCGGTTAATAATCAAATCGAAGCGATTGAGCGGTATGGTTTGCGGAATGCCGATCGCATTATCGCAGTCAGTCATTATACAAAGAAGATTATTATCGAGCGTCACGGAATTGATCCGGAGCGCATCGCGGTTATCCATAACGGAATTTATCCCAAGAGTGTTCGCCAAGCATCGCGCCGCGATACCGCGCTGCCCGATAAAATAGTTCTCTTTCTCGGCCGCATTACTTTTCAAAAAGGTCCTGATTATTTTGTAGAGGCCGCCGCTAAAGTCGTTCCCCATGTTCCCGATGTTCTTTTCGTAATGGCTGGGTCGGGAGATATGCTTCCCCAGGTGCGTCGGCGAGTGGAAGAGCTCGGTATTGCCGATCACTTTTTGTTCACCGGATTTTTGAGAGGAGAGGAGGTCGAGCGCATATTCTCGATAGCCGATTTATATGTCATGCCCTCGGTCTCGGAACCATTCGGCATCTCGGCCCTCGAAGCCATCTCTTACCAAACGCCAGTAATTATTTCGCGGCAGTCGGGAGTGGCGGAAGTATTGCGGCACGCCTTTAAAGTCGACTTCTGGGATGTCGACCGTATGGCGGACCTAATCTCGAACGCCTTAATACACGAGGAGCTTCGCGAGGACATGGTCAAAATGGCCTCGGAGGAGGTGCGTCGTATTCATTGGGATGCGGCGGCAATCAAGGTTAAGGAGCTCTACGCCCAATAGCACCTGGGATGAAATCGTCCGCTACGTGAGCGGCTCGAGATCTGAACGATGAAAGGTGCAGCCGCCGTTCTGTTCGTAATCGCGCGTCCAGCCCCCGCCCGGTCCCAGATGTTTGCCATCGTCACCGAAGGTTGTGCATCTATATAATCCCGTTGCGGTTGGGCCGGAAACTATCTTTACCTGTATAAAGTTTCCCTCGTCATAGTCGACTGAGTAACGGTACCCGCCGAGATCTGCGCGCGCTATGCGATATTGTTCGCCCGGCTGAAGAATGTCAGGCATTTGAGGGTGAGTTTCGGAGAGTGGAAATACCGCAGCATCTTCTACACCCGAGGGGCCTATTTTGAGGGCAACAATTGAAAGGCTCATACTGCAGCTAAGGAATGCTCTCTTTAAATTGCGATTATTCTATCTGCGCGGTTTTGCAAGTCAATGAAAGCTCTGTTTGAGCCATAATCTTATGGAGATAAACCCATAAATCTGGGTTTGTGAGATGCGCGGCTTTAGCAGCTTTCTTACTAAAATATAACGGTGAGAGCTAGAAAATCGGCTGCTTGAGGTGGTATAAAATGAGGAATCGTTCTGCCGTATTTACCTATCTTAAGTAAGAGTAGGGTTTAGCCTCCTCTAATGTGTCAGTGCTCGTATGCCTTCAGTTTGCTTTTATTTTCAAGTGCACCAGCCGTTCAGGCTGCGCAAGGCGAGCTATCAGGATTTCCGCCGCGACCATCACTATTTCGATGAAAACGCCAACGGCGGAATCATGCGTAAGGTGGCAGAGAAGTGCTATTTGCCAATGAACCGCTTGCTCAAGCAATTAATTGAGCGGCACGAGGGGCGGTTTCGTGTTTCATTTGCGATTACGGGAGTCGCCGTTGAACAGATGCAGCTCTACGCGCCCGATGTGCTCGAAAGCTTCGTGGAGCTTGCTGAAACCGGTGCGGTAGAATTTGTCGGTGAGACGTACTACCACTCCCTTGCCGCGTTGTATGACAAAGAGGAATTCCTCGATCAAGTGCGCATGCATGCCGAAATGATTCGCAGCGTGTTTGGGCAGGAGCCAAAAGTTTTTCGCAACACCGAGTTAATTTACGATGATTCAGTCGGAGCGCTTGCGGCTGAAGCCGGGTATCAGGGAATCATCGCGGAAGGTGTCGACGACGTGCTTGCGTGGAGGAGTCCGAACTACCACTATGCGGTGCAGGGTCATCCGAATTGCCGCTTGCTGCTCAAGAATTACCGCCTCTCTGATGATATTGCTTTCCGTTTTTCTAATCGCGGCTGGAAAGAGTTTCCTCTGACTGCCGATAAATTTTCAAATTGGGTGCACGCCGTCAGCGGTTCGGGAGATGTGGTCAACCTCTTCATGGATTACGAGACATTCGGCGAACATCAATGGGAATCTACGGGAATCTTCGAATTCATGCGTTATTTGCCGCAGATGATTCTCGCTCATCCGGATTGGAGTTTCGCTACTCCTAGTGAGACAATTGAGCGCTATCCGTCGCGGTCTGAAATTCATTTCCACCGTACCACCTCCTGGGCGGACATGGAGCGCGATTTAACCGCCTGGCGCGGCAATCGCATGCAGAATAGTTCGCTTGAGCAAATATACGCGCTTGGAAAGCACATTCGTATGATGGCCGATCCAACCGTTCTCGGCATCTGGCGCAAGCTTTTAACTTCAGATCATTTTTATTACATGTGCACCAAGTGGTTCGCTGATGGCGACGTGCACGCGTATTTCAGTCCTTACGAAAGTCCGTATGAAGCCTTCGTCACCTATATGAACGCATTCAAGGATTTTAAAGAATATGTTACTGATCGCGCCTTGAGCAGAGTGGGGGTAGCTTCGGAGATTGAGAGTTAAGCTCGATTCTCCGGTTCCGCTGTTAACAATAAGCTGACAGATTTTTTCTTGCGAATAGCTTTAATTGTGGGCAGGGGGAATAGGCCATGGACTGTCGATGAAGTGTGAACGAACGAACTCAAAAAAATACCGTATTGATTGTTAACCTCAAAAGACTGACGGTGTTGATTACGCAACACCGTCAGTCTCGCCATCCGCCATCGCTTCGCTATGGTGAGACAAGTCTCCCCATAGCGATTCTAGGGCGGGTCTCAACGACTACCGAATAGTGCTGTTACATTTCGAACGAGTGTATTCGAGATAACGGTGATATTCGGCGTCGCGCTCATTCTTGCGCTGGCGATACTCCTCAGCTTCGACGTACAAAGCCACCGCCTGACAAAAGCGTTGAGTGCTCGCGTCGTACATGCGAGTGTACGCGCAGCCGCCTCCAGAGAACACCATGAACAATGCCAGGACCATCAATTTTGACGACTTCATGACTCTCTCCATCCGTGTTGAGACCTTCCGAGACGAAATATTTCGGAAGAAGTGCATCCGCACTCATCCAATTCCCGGAGCGGAAATTCGAGTGAGTACGGCGCACTTCGGACGACTTCTACCCAAAACCAATCACGAACCTTGATTTAGTTCGTTCATTCACTACTTGTTATGAGGGCTTAGGATAGTTTCGTGCTCGCAAGCCTTAACTCGCTGAAATAATTAAGCAAACGGAACGCGAACAGACAATAAAACTCTTTCTAGAGCGCAGCACGGCCTACTTTGATTGGCATGCAGCTTGTTCCATGCTGCTAGGTTAGCAATTGCAGTGGTGATATTTTAGCGCCAGGAGTCGCGGAGGTGTCATGGGCGCACAGTTTGGAAATCCGTTCGATGCAATAGCGATACGCTTGGAGCCTCTTACAGAGATAGCGGGTTCTCTTAAAGATCATCGACCAGTGGCAATCTTCGCGCAGCAGGGAGTAGCAAGCGCCGGCCTCGGGGGATCTCATGGGGCGCGCAACGATGGTCAAGCTGAGCTCGGGGCAGGACACCCATTTGGCGACCACTCTTTAGCGGTGCCTGAGATGGCGCGCGGCCGACTTTCTCCGCAATTCAAGCTACACCGGGTTATATTTGTCGTCGATCGTTCGAGCAGTATGTCCGAAGCGCTGGTGTTAGGACGCCCAGAGGGAAAGCTGGCTTACGTTAAAGAGCGGATTGCTGCGCTCGCGAACGATTACTTTCCACCCGATTGCAAATTGTCTCTATTCTCCTTCGACAATAAGCTCGATCCGCCTCTCGACCTAGGCGCGGTTGGAGAGGGGGGGATGCGAAGGCTTAAGGATGGGATTGGCGCACTCTATCCGCGCGGCGGCACGTACTTCCGAAAGCCATTCAGGGAGTGTGAGAGGACTCTCCGAGCGGATTACCTTGAGGCGCAAGCACTAGGTATAAATGTGCGTGATGAGGGATTGAGATCGCTAGTCGTTTTTCTTACTGACGGCCGGGATTGTCCATCTGCGAGAGCTGAAGTCGCCGGGTTCGCCGCGAACATGAGAGACCTCAATGCGACCTGCATGATAATGGGTATCGGCGCAGATTATGAAATGAAGCGCATCATCCAGATTTCCGGGCAGACCGGAGCGTCGATGTGGTCGCATCTTCCCTTGGAGGATCGGACGCTAGATCCATTTGACGTGCAAATACCCGCGGCTATCGCCCAGATATTCGATAGCGAATTTTATTTCACCATCGATGCAGAAGGGGGGTTCCAGCAGTTCTCCGCCTTGTCGCCTTCGCTGCGATTTGCCGAATGGGATGGTAAAAGAATTTATTCCGGGTATGAGCGGGCGCCGATGAGTCTGTTGTTTGAGCGCGAAGACAACCTTGAGTTGACCCTTAACGCAGGCCGGCGCGTTAATGATCCCAGCGCGCAGAAGTTCGAAATTCCCATAGTCGACGCACAAAACGCCGTCGGCAAATATGAGGAGGTCCAGCGGGCGCGCGAATTTACCGATCGATTCCTGGCGATGCGCGCCATGCTCAATCGCGATCTGAAGGCGCTTCGCGAAATGATGTGCAGAAATCCATCGCTGGAAAGAGTGCTCGGAGAAGCAGTTCGGCAGGTGCAGGATCATGAACATACCGGGCAGTATGATCAAGGAAGCCAAGAAATCCACAGCAGTATGTCGGTAATGGGACTTGCGATGAGCCAAATAATCCCCATGCCGCCTGGAGCGCCTAACACCGCGGGTGAAACGAATGCAAATGTAGGCGGGACAATGGAATTTGGTGCGCCTCCGGCAGATATACCGCGTGAAAGCGTGGGCAACAGTTCAGGTAGTCGGGCAGATAGCGGGCAGCCGCGGTCAGAGCATTACTATTCGGGACTTCTTGGCCCTTTGAGCTTGTCCCCTGATTCAGTTGCGCCACTGCCTTCTAAATTAGATCCTCGCCGGTACGATCAGGCAGTGCCGCTGCAGTTTGGAAGCCCAATCCTGCGCTTCGGGGCTCCCCTGAAGGTATATGCCGGCCCTGTGCCTTTCGAGCGATTGCACTTTGCGCTTACCGACTTGCAGAATGGTGAAAAGTACGTGATGGGGCGGCAACCTGATTACCCGGGAGCGCGGCCTATAATCATATTGAGTAGCGCACTACTGAGTCGGACTCACTGCGTTTTCTATTCGGAACAGGGAATGTTATTCATAGAAGATCTAGGTTCGGCGAATGGCACTAAAGTTAACGGCGTAAAAATCGATAAGTCGCGTGCTATTCAAAGCGGTGATGTAATTACGCTGCCGGGCATAGCGCCGATTACGTTCGAATTTTCTCAGCGCGCCTAGCTTTTTGCGGTAGAGCGGGTAA
This sequence comes from uncultured Bdellovibrionales bacterium, assembly GCA_964435675.1. Lineage (GTDB taxonomy): Bacteria > Bdellovibrionota_C > UBA2361 > UBA2361 > CAYTAW01 > CAYTAW01. The sequence continues at coordinate 8,279 of CAYTAW010000033.1, read as the reverse complement.
ACCAGTCGGCGTAGTCGGCGCAACTAGCCATGAGCTCTTGATGCGTGCCGAATCCGCCGACACCGGAGGCTTTTTTATCGACGAAAAGTATCTTCGCATCCTTTGACTCTACGGCGCGATCAAGATTGTGCGTTACCAGGAGAATTGTCGGCTTGTATCCAAGAAGCTCTTCGATGCTAAATAAAGTTTTATAGACCTTCTTTTGGCGTTCTTGAGATAATGCCTTTTCTGGCTCATCGAGACAGAGGATCTTCGGTTCGCTGTACAGCATGTACGCAATGTATAGCATCGCCATTTCACCGCCGCTAAAATCAACGCCGCCGTCCGCAGCGACCATTTTTGTCTTGATGCCATTTGGAAAGCGCTTAAGTTTTGAGCCGTCGGCCAATTCGACTTCGTCGTCGAAAAGCTCACTTGCGCCTATGCTGTCCATGATTTTCTTCAGGAGTTGCGGATCTTCGGGAAGGCCCGATGCTTTACGCCCCCACGATATAAACTCTTCCACCGAGAAGCCGCTTAACATCTGCACATTTTGAGGGAGCGCGCGCATGCCGCGAAATAAATTGGCATCGGTAACGTTCGCTATGTCGCATCCATCGATATGCAGTGAGCCGGAAATTGGCTGATACGAGCGGTCGAGTAGCTGCATAAGGGTGGATTTCCCCGCGCCGTTATCGCCGACAATCGATACGAGCGATCCTGGTTCGATTTTAAGATTTACATCGCGCAATATTGGAATCAATCGTCCACCGGCGTTCTTAACCGGGTAGGCGAAATGGAGGTCCTTAATGTCGATAGTTGCGGCCGTATGATTCCAGGCAATTTCCTGGCTGCCGTGGTCATTGCATTCTTCTTTTTTGGCGCGCGTAAGACGATCCATGGCTTCGAGTACGGGGCGCCCGCGTACGATCGCCAACAGGCCGCCGGTAAATGTCTCGATTGAAGATTGAAATATCGGCAGCGCAACGGTGACGACGAAGAGCGCATTTTCAATCGCTAAACTTCCGCGAATTACTTCATTCAATACTGACAGGCCAAAAGTGAGGCCAGCGGCAGCATTTACCAAGTGTCCCACGTCGTTATAGCGATTTTTTTCATTAGCGAGCCTTTTTTCCGCGCACACTATCTCTGAGCGTTTACTCTCGACGCGGGAATCCATTTCCTGCTGCACGCCGAGGACTCTCAGCAGTCGGGCCATATTCGGCCACGTCCGCGACCACGCAGATTCAAGCGCGCGCAGGCGTTTTTCAGACATAGCGAATTCATGTTCAGTGGTCCGTACTGCCAGCTTGTACGTCTTGTAAGCGGGGTATAGTACGGAAAGCGCCACTAAGCCCGTAACCCACAATGGCGAATACGCTGCAATGAAACCGGTGCTGATCGCGAGAGCCGCCGCGGTGCCGGCGCCTTGGATAATGTGATTGCTTGCTCCTGTCAGACCCCAAATACCGCCCCAACTTACCAGTTTATGGTCGAAGCTTATTTTCGGTTGATTGAGGCGCTCTAAGCTTTGAGGCGAGAGTGAGCGGATTTTTTCTTGGACGCGAGCGTCGACATTTGCCTGCTGCAGCTCGATAGCATTCTGTGATCGCGACTGCGCCGCATCGATGAATAGTTTAATTGCAATAGCACCGCCGACGGGCAGAAGGACGGCTGGATGAAAAACCGACGAGGCATGCTTCATTCCTTCGGATAGGGCGCGGAAAAGGGCTCCGTACACGAGCATCTGTCCAGCTTGCGCTACGGCAAACCCCATTCGGTACTTCGTTAAAGATGGCGCAGCTTCATACGCGAAATTAAATGATTCGCGAAATACGCTGGCTGTGCCCGATACGACTTTTACGACAGATCGAATAAACCCGCGGCGCGCTTCCGGAGCTGCTTCGGTTGATGCGTCTTGGGAAACCGATGTAGAGGGTAGCGCAGCCTCGCGGAGCGGAGTGGGCAGTTGATCGGTATTTGCCACTGGCGCGTGGGCCGGCGTAACTACCGCATCATGGGCTGGACCAGCGTTTCGCGTGCTCGTTGCTGTTTGTCGTTCTGTCATGTGACTCTGCGCGGAAAAAATACGTAGATCTCACCACCCCTTGCCTGGATATTGCAAGATTCGCGCAAGAAGTGACTTACAGTTGCAGAAAAATTGTTAGGGCAAGAAAAAGCGGTTTAGTAGCACCGTTCGATACAGCGGGTAATCAGAGCGGTCCATCCCGTCTGGTGATTGGCGCCGCATCCGCTACCATTATCGCCATGAAAATACTCATAAAAGAGCACTAAATCCTTCCAGTGCGGATCGTCTTTGTAGCGCTCATCCGTGCCGTGGCAGGGGCGGGCACCGTCTCTTCCCGGAACAAAGAGATTTGATAGGCGGCGAGATAGTTCTTTGGATACCTGTCGCAAATTCATCCAATTTCCTGACCCCGTTGGGCATTCAACCTTCAGGGAATCCTGATAGAAGTAGTGATAGCGCTCGAGTGCTTCGATCAAGAGGTAATTGAGAGGGAACCACACCGGGCCGCGCCAATTCGAGTTCCCCCCGAACATAGCGGTTGTCGATTCACCGGGCACATAGTCGACGCGGTATTCTTCCTTTCCGACATTGAAGATGTAGGGATTCTTCTCGTGTACCTTGGAGAGGGAGCGGATGCCGTAGGGGGATAGGAACTCATTTTCATCGAGCAAATAGCGCAGGATTCGCTCCAAACGTTCGCGCGACGGGATAGCGAGCAATCGCTTCCCGCTTTCATTTTCCTCGCTGGGGACCATGTATGAGATATGACGGGCAAGATCGAGCCTTTCCTGCATGAACCATTGCATACGCTTTTCAAAGCCGCGCGTCCGCTTTAAGAGCTTGTCTTCGAGAACTTCAACGGCAAGGAGCGGAATTATTCCGACCAACGAGCGCACTTTAAGTGGAACGACTGACCCTTGAAATTGAATCTGATCGTAGTAAAAGCCGTCTTGCTCATCCCAAAGTCCGGTGCCGCCAAAGTGATTCATTGAATCGGTAATGGCAATAAAATGTTCGAAAAACTTCGACGCGATATCGCCAAACGCGCGGTCGACAATGGCGAGTTCCAGCGCCATCGAGAGCATCGTTCCTGAATAGAAGGCCATCCACGCCGTTCCGTCGGCTTGATTTAGTTCTCCACCAACCGGAAGGGGTTGTGAGCGGTCGAATACGCCGATGTTATCGAGCCCCAAAAAACCACCTGAGAAAAGATTGTTGCCCTCGGGATCTTTGCGGTTGATCCACCAGTTGAAGTTCAGTAGAAGCTTCAAGAAGGTTCGGCGGAGGAAGTCGAAGTCGCGAGCGCCTTGCGGCCCCGTCATTTTGTATACACGCCAGCACGCCCATGCATGTACCGGCGGGTTTACGTCAGAAAAGGCGAACTCATAAGCGGGTATCTGACCGTTGGGATGCATGTACCATTCGCGAAGAAAGAGTACGAGCTGCTGCTTTGCGAAAGTCGGGTCAAGGCGAGCGAACGGGATCATGTGGAAGGCGAGATCCCACGCTGCATACCAAGGGTATTCCCATTTGTCGGGCATCGAAATGATGTCGCGATTATAGAGATGCTCCCAATCCCGGTTGCGAACTGCGCGGCGGCTTTCGGCGGGCTTAGGTTGTGCCGGGTCGCCCTCGAGCCATTCCTTGACCGCGTAGTGGTAGAACTGTTTCGACCAAAGCAGTCCCGCGTACGCTTGCCGCGTGACGCGCTTCTCTTCTTCGGTCGCTTCTTTCGGTATTAAATTTTCGTAGAATTCGTCCGTTTCTGCTATGCGGCTCGCAACAATTTGCTCGGCTTTCTTGGCGGTTCGCGGCTTAGTTCCGAGCTGATACGAAACGAGGCGCAAAAGGATCGTTTCTGTTGCGCCGCCCGCGAGACTGCCGGAGATGTGAAAAGCCGCTTTGGTGCCCGGTCCCTGTGATGCGGCGGCTTTCGGATTTTTGTTGATTAGGTATTCGTGAAAACCGTCTTTGAAGAGGGTTTCATCCGTTGATAGATTAAAGAGTCTGATTACATTCGTGTGATTTTCAGTGATCAGCGGGGCAGGGGCGAGCTTGAGATGCGTGTTCTTCTGATCGATCACTTCAAGCGAAAACGGTTCGAGTGAAGAATGAGTGGTAACGAGTTGCTTTTCATTATGAACCGAGATGCCGGGCTTCGCCGTGTATCCTTCGCCGCCTCTTCCCCATGCCCACGTATTGCGGAACCAAATGGTCGGCAGTACGTGTATTGGCGCGCTCTCGCTAGCGCGGTTTGAAATAGTGATCTTGATTATTATTTCGTCAGGCGTCTCTTTCGCATATTCGATGCCGACGTCGAAATAGCGGTTCTCATTAAAAATTCCAGTATCAATTAATTCGAACTCGGGGCGAGCGCGGCCGCGGGATTGCGATTCCGACACGAGCGTTTGGTAGGGGAAGGCGCACTGCGGATATTTGTAGAGACCTTTGCAATAGGAGTGCGTTGGTGATGAGTCAACGTAGTAGTAGCATTCTTTGACATCTTCACCGTGATTGCCCTCTGGGCCAGTCAATCCAAACAAGCGCTCTTTGAGAATTGAATCTTTTTCATTCCAGAGTGCCAGGGAAAAGCAGAGCCGGCATTCGCGGTCAGTAATCCCAAAGAGGCCGTCTTCGCCCCAGCGGTATGCGCGGCTGCGCGAGTGATCGTGAGGGAAGTAGTTCCAACAAGAACCGTCTGGCGAGTAATCTTCGCGGACTGTTCCCCACTGACGCTCCGAAAGGTATGGTCCCCACCGTTTCCAGTTTTTCGCGCGCTTCCGATCCTCTTCGAGGCGCTTTTGTTCAGCATTCATCGCAGGTGATTGTCGCCAATTGCTGGAGGTAACGCAATTGATTATTGAAAAACGGTGGGCGACGATTCAAGTTTGATAGGGATTCTTGGTACAGTAGGGTCGTACCCCTGCTGTCAGTACTCAGCCTGCGGCATCCGCTAGTCAGCTCGGTAGCTAACTCGGAGCGCCGGGGGATTAAATTTGAAAATTATCCTTCGAAAGTAAGATGTCAGCCAGATCATCCTTTGCGGACGATTTTATATTCGCACTATTACTGCCGCTGCCAAGTGATGATGTGACGAGCTCGGTCAAGCTTCGCGCCGGGGTCTCTAGCTGATTGCTGATTAGTTTCTCGAGTTTAACGCGCGCTTTATCGAAGGCGATGTCGCTGTTCATCGCCGCGCTGGAAACCGACTTATCGTCCAGGCAATCAGTGTTGGAATCGAGTTGGGATGCGCAAAAAGTCCGTGAATAGATCCCTTCGGCATCATCTTTAGAGATTAGTTTATTTTTTTCGTTTGAGGCCCACTTGAGCGCGCCTTTTGCGACTTTCTCCCAATTCACCGTGCCGTCGGCCCGTGTCCGAATGGCGATCTGTTTATCCACGAGCGCTTTAAAGCTCGCCTGCGTGTCTGAATCGGTGGTACGGGCGATCTCGTCATTGACTAGCTGGGCAAAGACATCTTCTTCGCTGGCAATATTTGCCGTATCGCGCTGTTTAACCATGCGCGCGGTTTTAGGGGTGTCGCTATCGGTTTCAGAAATCCCGTTAGCCTTCGATGACTTACGAGTGCGTCCAATCTCCATAGATCCTTTCGTGCTCCTTGCAGTCCACTGTCTTATCGGAGACAGGGATATAGTACTGAACAATTGCACCATTCATGCCATTTCTTCCGAGGCTTCACCAAAAGGAACTTGAGCGGATCGATCTCCTATAGTTAAATGGTACGCATGATTAATAGCAGCTATTTACTCCGTTCACTTTTCATATTTGGTATCGCGACGCTTTCATTGGGCTGTGGCGGCGGGGGAGGCGGCGGCGGTACTAATGAGGATCTCGCGGCGACTGTCAGCCTGACCGTGTCTCCCGGCTCGATCGATACGGGTGACCGCACCACGGTAGAAGTTTTTATCGATGATTTGAACGAGGATGGAGCTGCAATCAAAATCCGATTTCCCACCGGTCTAACCTATATCGTCGGCACCTCTGAGCTTGAAGTGGCTGGTGATGCCCTCGATGTCGCTCCTACTAATAATGTGAGCGGCGATAGCAATAATTTCTTAGTGTATTATTTTAGAAAGAGCACTTTTGGCGATGATAATGGAATATTGCGCTTCAAATTGACGGGCGTTGCAAAAGTTGCTGACGGTAAAATCGAGGTTGACGCAGATTTAGATGATCCCAATATTTCCAATCAGACTGAATTCAGTGTATCGACACCTAATTTTGACGCGCAAAGCAGCGATGGGATTACCGTAAACGGCTGAGCTATCCTGTCAAAATAACGAATTATTTACGGTTTTCCGGCTGTGGTTCGCAGTTAAGAAAAGGACCCAATTTGCCGATCTTCTGAGGGTAGCACTTTGCGGGTCATCTAATTCATGCCGTTTACCCTTGATAGCGATTTTTTTCAGCGTTTGTTAAACAGCTTGGACGCGCCGATCTTCGTCAAAGATCGGCAGCATCGCTGGCTCCTGCTCAATGATCGCATGTGCTCGATGTTCGGGATTCCGCGCGAGCAGCTGCTGGGGAAGTCGGACTATGACTTCTTTCCGAAAGAGCAGGCGGACGTCTTTTGGAAAAATGATGAAGCCGTTTTCACCTCTGGCGAGACCAATGAAAACGAAGAATATTTCACCGATCAAAACGGCGTGCGCTACACGATCATTACTCGGAAGAGCCCATTCGTTCTCGCCTCGGGCGAGCCGGTTCTCGTCGGATTTATCTTTGATGTTACCAAGCAGCGCGAGGCTGAACGAGCGTTGAAAATAGCCGTTGAGCGCTCCGACCTGGCAATGGAAGGCGCTGATCTTGGTTTATGGGATTGGCGAATTACCGAAGATCGCGTCATTCATAATTCGCGCTGGGGGGCGATGCTCGGATA
>CAYTAW010000033.1:0-1361 GCA_964435675.1 uncultured Bdellovibrionales bacterium | reverse complement strand
AGATCGACGAGAAGGTGGAAACCTTCTATTCTCTCGTTCATCCGGAAGACCGCGAGCGCGTCGGAACGGCAGTACGCCGCTATATCGAGGGAAGCAGTCCGGTTTACTCAATCGAGTTCCGATTGCTAGGCAAGGATGGCGGATACCATTGGGTACTGTCCCGCGGCCGTGTCATCGAACGGAATGAAGACGGCACGCCGCTGCGCATGGTTGGGACTCATCTCGACATACACGATCGAAAGCAGCAGGAAGAGGCGCTCCAACATAAGATTGGCGAGATTAATGCAACCCGTGCCGCACTCGAAAAGCAAACGGTCGAGCTCGAAAAGGCCCGCCAGCTCGCCGAAAACGCATCGCGCGCTAAGAGCGAATTTCTTGCCCATATGAGCCACGAAATCCGCACACCAATGAGCGGAGTGATGGGTATGGCCGATCTCTTGAAGGATAGCGAACTTTCAGAGGAGCAGCGCGAGATGGTCGGCAGTATAATTTTTTCGGGCCGCATTCTTCTCTCTGTAATTAATGATATTCTCGATTTTTCTAAAATCGAGGCGCAAAAAATCGAACTTGTTTGGGAGGCCTTCGATATTCATTCGTTGTTAACGAATATCGAGAAGGCATTTGCCGTGCCGGCCGAGCAAGCCGGAGTTGCGCTCTCGGTAGTGTTTGAATCGAGGCTGCCGCGGTACGTAATGGGGGACTCGGCGCGACTGCAGCAAGTACTGACTAATGTGCTCGCCAACGCGCTCAAATTCACTCCTCAGGGGGGCTGCGTACTCCTCAATGTCGCGGGGCACGAAGATTCGCCGCAGCGGTGGCAGCTTAGTTTCGACGTCTATGATTCGGGAATCGGCATTGAAGACGCAGCGAAGGAGCGAATTCTCAACGCCTTTGAGCAGGGTGATTCCCGCCTTTCTCGGCGCTATGGTGGAACCGGCCTCGGGCTCGCCATATCAAGCCGTTTGGTGCGAATGATGGGAGGCGAACTGACGGTGCGCAGCAAAGTGGGCGCCGGTTCTACCTTCTCATTCAGCATTCCGCTTACTGAAGGTAAGGGCGAAGATGCGTTTGAAGCGGCGCAAGCCCCAGCGCATACCTTGCCCGCGCTGAGAATTCTTGTCGCTGAAGACAATATCGTCAATCAAAAAGTAATATCGAAAATCCTCAGCCGTGCCGGACATGCCGTTACCGTGGTTGAGAACGGGGAGCTCGCCGTAAAACAAGCGCAGAGCGGTTCCTTCGATCTCGTGTTGATGGATATACAAATGCCGATCATGGACGGCGAAATGGCAGTGAAGGTGATTCGGCGCGACAAGGATTGCGCCGCGCTGCCAATAATCGCGCTCACCTCGCACGCGCTC
>CAYTAW010000032.1:12667-14381 GCA_964435675.1 uncultured Bdellovibrionales bacterium | reverse complement strand
GTGTACAACCTGCGTTCAAAAGTGCTGGCGAATGACGCAATTCGCGAAGAAATCCTCTCAATGATCGATGATCTTTTTGAAGAGCTGGTGTTGCTGCATTGCAGCGAACGCCAAAAGCCGATGGAATGGGATTTGACGCCGCTGAGTGAGCGCTTCCAATTTCTCTGCAATAAGTCGTTCGTAATGCCGGAGACTCTCATTACGCAGCAGACGCTATTCGACGCGCTGCGAAACCAAGCTCGGGACCTATACGAGCGGCGCCTGCCGGAGATCTCTGAAAAACTGGCCGAACTCGAAAAGCTCACCGCCGATCCGAATTCACCACTCGCCGTGCATATTTCGCGCGACGAAGGAAAGCCGTTTAATTTCGAAACGATCGAGCAGGATACGACACTGGAAACACTCGACCATTTCTGGAACCTTCATCTGCACGCCATGGACCACCTGCGCGAGGGCATAGGGCTGCGCGGCTACGGGCAAAAAAATCCGCTGTACGAGTATCAGAAAGAGGGGTTTCTCCTTTTCCAGCAGATGATTGTCGATTTCAAAGAGAACGTCGTGCGCAAACTCTTCTTTTACGAAGTACCCGATGCGCGTGAATTGATCGCGCATATTGAAGCCGAACGTCAACGCCGTGAAGCAATCGAAGATCAGATGCAATTAATTCATCAAGACGTGCTTGAACCGGCGCAAACGGAAGGCGATGACTCGCCGAAGAATCCGGGTGACGTGCGCGCAAAACTTCAAGCGCAGAAACGCGCTCGGCGTAAACTGCGGGCCAAATAGTGCGCGTCGATGCGTGAGCGCGGCACAGCGGCGCAAGGAGCTTCGATGGATCTCTCTCCATTCTCTCTCTATTTTCACATCCCTTTTTGCGGCCAGCGGTGTCCGTACTGCGATTTCAACACGTATGTCGAAGCGCGCATCCCCGAGAGCGAGTATACGCAGGCGTTGATCGCTGAACTGGAGCACCGCGCGGCGCACGCCGCGTGGAAAGGACGCGGCGTGCGCACTATTTTTTTTGGCGGCGGAACGCCATCGCTTTTTTCGCCGGCCTCACTCGGCTCTCTGGTTGACGCGGCGCGAGACCATTTCGGCGCGGCGGAGGAGATCGAGATTTCGATCGAAGTGAACCCGGGTACCGTTTCGCTCGAATATTTCAGCGCTCTCGCACAGTGCGGGTTCAACCGCATCAGTATCGGCGCGCAAAGTTTCAACCAGCGCTCACTGCAAGAGTTGGGACGCGCGCATTCAACGGAGCAGACGATCGAAGCGGCGCGCGCAGCGCGCAGCGCCGGCTTCCGTAATATCAATCTCGACCTTATTTACGCGCTCCCCAATCAAAGTTACGCCGATTTCGAAGCGGATCTTGCCGCGTTGTGCGCCCAAAACCCGGAACATATCTCGGCCTATCAATTAACGATTGAGAAGGGCACGCCATTCTCCTTCCGTTTTCATCAGGGAAACCTTCCGCTTCCCGCCGAAGAGGAGACCGTGCGAATGATGGAACGTCTGCCACAGACCTTCGCCAGTGCCGGGTACGAGCAGTACGAAATCAGTAATTTCGCCAAGCCGGGGCGCACCTGCCGCCACAACCAAGCCTATTGGAATGGCGAAGACTACCTCGGATTGGGGGCTGGCGCACACAGCTTTTGTGCCGCCGAAGGCGATGGGTATGGCAGACGCTGGTCAAATTACGCGCTTCCCACAGAAT
>CAYTAW010000032.1:0-12657 GCA_964435675.1 uncultured Bdellovibrionales bacterium | reverse complement strand
GAAACAGGCGCGCGAGCACGGTACCTGTGAATCGTGGCGCGATTCGCTGAGCAGGGAGGCGCGTCAATTCGAGTTTTTCTTTCTCGGTTTGCGCCGCAGTCGCGGTGTTTCGATTACTGAATTCGCGCAGGCGTTTGGATTCGAAATGGACACCCGCTACGGGGAGACGGTAGAACGGTTACAAAAGGAGGCGCTGCTTGAGCGCGACGGCGACTTGCTTTTCCTCAGCGAACGGGGAAAACTACTTTCCGACTCGGTTTTTCAAGAGTTTATCATCGATGAATAGCTCACCTATACTGCAATTTTGTCCACGCTGCGGCACCAAACTTTCCGAAGCGGCGCGCTTCTGCGCACAATGCGGAACTAACCTAACGGAATACGGAGGACGGGCCGCCCGCCCGCCATTGACACCGCGCGCTATCGCCTCGATTTCGGGAGGGGCGCTCGCCATTTTTTTAGTCGCTTGGTTTTCACAGAGCGCGCTTGTGGGCACACCGCCGACCGAAAAATTCGCTAAGCGCGGCACCGAAACCGCCCCCTCGGTGGATCTTGATGCTGAACTAAAACGACTCAAGCAGGCGGCCGAACAGAACCCAAAAGAGAAAAAAGGCTGGTCAGAGTACGCGCAAGCGCTTGCGGAGCGGCTGATGAGTAAAGACGCGCCACGCGAGCTAGTCTTTGAAGCTATCGGTGTGCTCCGTCAGATTCTCGATATTGATCCGAACGATAAAGAAGCGCTGCTCGCCATGGCGGAAATCTCTTTTCAGCAGCAGGCATTTCAAAAGTCGGCTGAATTTTATCAAAAATACTTAACGCTCGTTCCCGAGGATATCGACGTGCGTGCGCGCTACGCGAGTTCGCTCTCGTTCGTCGGAAAGTTCGATGAATCTCTGACAGAACTTAATCGCGTATTGACCGTCAAGCCGGACCATTTTCACGCGCTCGCCTATTCCGCGGTTACGTACGCCGAGATGAGCAACCGCGCAAAAGCGCGGGAAATCGGTGAAAAAGCGCTGCTGCACGCGCCGAATCAAGAGGCAAAAGATCGCTTCGCCGCGTTTCTCGGTTCACTTGATAAGTCCGCCTCCGCCACAAATGCACCGACAGCAGAGGGAACGTCGGTCGCGTTCGACCCAATAACCGAAACGGTGGTCGATTACATCAAAAACAACCCGGTGGCCGGAAAGAAGTTCCTCGACGCTTCGCTACACAGCGGCACGCTTACGATTAACCTCGATAATTTTCCGATGGCGCAGATGCCGCCGTTCATTAAACAAAAGTTCGTAAGCGCCATTCGTGAACGTGCTTTTCCGCAGGGAGGTCCGCTCAGCGCCGTAGTTCTGTATGACAAAACGAATGCGCAAGAGCTCGAGCGCATGACGCGCTAGATCTTTGTTTCTTTGGCTAGGAAATAGAGTTCAGTCCCCATCTCGACTTCACGCGGGTTGCCCGGAAAGATGACGAATGAGTCGATCTCTGGGCGGTGCTCCTTTATACGATCGCGGCCAATGAGTTCTCCGGCCTTGACCGGCGAAAAACTCGCAAAGTCGCGCGCGTAACGGAAACCGCGATCCTGTAATTTCTCAAAGTGATAAAGAGTTAGAAACTGCGGCGTAACGTCGGGCTCCTTCTTAAGCGAGTCGACAATACCGGTCAGCGTTAGAAACCGAATGGCCGCTGTATAGGCGACTCCCGGCGCCGTGGCATCAAGATGCTGGCCGCATTCAAGCGTAAACGCTTTGGCACCGTTGCTGCGCGCCCACGTTTCCGTGTCGCCGCAAATAATATCCCCCAACGAGTTCCATCCAAGCACCACCTTTTCAACGCCTAATGCGGGAGTAATGCCAAGTTCGGGAGTCTCGCACATCAGAAAAGGAGCTGAGGGCAGCGATGTTGAGTGCAAGTCGAGCATATATTCACACTGAGCGACCAGCGGTTTCAATTCTTCAGCGCGCTCCGTTTCGGCGCATGGAACCTCTTCGCAATTATCCTTGAATAGGCGATTTAAATTGCGCTCGACCATGCGCAAATTCTTTTTCAGGGCGTCGTGATTGGCCACTATCAGGGTCAGTGTTCCGCGCGAAACAGAAAGCTCTTTTTTCTCAAAGTGCGCATGCAGCCGGCGCACCGCGGATGCGCCGCACGGCTCATTGCCATGAACACCTCCCATAATAACTACAGATGGACCAGGAATTTTTGAATCGAATTGGCTTACGCCCTGTGGAAGTTTTTCGCTCATCTCGGTTAATGGTAGCGCGGATTCGATTGAAATCAAAGCCGATTCACTGTGCGAAGACCTGAAGCCGACCATTGTTCAGAAAATCAGCAGAGCTGAAGGACGAAAAATCAGTCGGCAGATTTCCGCTCGCAGAATACCGTCTGCCGACTGCGGGGGCCTTTCTGCAGCCCGGCGGAGCAGGCCTGCGTTTCGCTTGTGGAATTCGCGAAAATCTCAGAAAATAGGGGAATTATGATTGAAATTATACCCTCAGCATCACGCGGCAAGACCGCGTTTCCCGGCCTTGATTCGTATCACTCTTTTTCATTCGGCGAGTACTATGATGAGAACCGCATGCAGTTCCGTTCGCTACGGGTGATCAATGACGACATCCTCGCGCCCGGATTTGGCTTCCCGCTTCATCCCCACCGTAATATGGAGATTGTCACCTATGTGACGAGCGGTACGCTCGAACATCAGGACAGCATGGGCAACAAAGCGCAGATTGAAACTGGAGAATTGCAGCGGATGACCGCCGGCACCGGCGTGCGCCACAGTGAGTATAATGCGTCGAAGACTGAGCAAGCGAAACTGCTGCAAATCTGGCTATTACCGAACGAATCCGGACTCCCGCCCGGCTATGAACAGAAAAAAATTAATCAGGCGGCGCACGGCTTAACGCTCGCCGTCAGTCCTACCAAAGTGGACGGTACTCTTTTCATCAATCAAGACGCTTCGATTTTTATTGGCCGGCTCAAGACAGGCGAAAGTTTAACGCTTCCGCTCAAGACGGCGCGGTATGGATGGATTCAATTAATCGACGGCGAATTGGCGATTGAAGATAAAAAGATGAAGCCCGGCGACGCGGCAGCAATCGAAGCTGTCGGAGATCCGCATATTAAAGCGGAGAAGGATGCGCATTTTTTATTCTTTGATTTAGCGTAAGTAAAATCTCAATCCACACCGGTCAGCAAAGCAGACCGCTGATTCGGAGCTCGTCGACCACTAGGTTACGCAGGCACAAACTCCCTGTCTATTTATTAACAGACAACTGCGCCTATTGCTGCCTATCCACACATCAATTTAGTTCCAACTCTCAAAATTCTTACCCTCGATCCAAACCGCTGTGTATAGGGTTTGGTCTTTTACAATAGGGTTACGGGTAGAATTTTTTGGCCCGTTTTCCCGCTGCTGTCGCCACAGGCGATAACTGCGGGGAAACGAGGTCGCTCTCATAATTCACACGTGCGTGTGAATGAGTGCTACTGGTTTTTTTCCTTATTTGGGAGACGGACTCATGTCCAATCAACCGACCGGGGAATCAACTCCCCAAACAACGACGGCTGCAGAGATCAACGGCGAGTGGGCTTCATACATTGGAGCCTTCGCGCATGCGATCAACAAGCAGCCAGCGGAAGTGACCGAGGCGCTGAAAAGCCTCGCGGGTGAACCGGGAACCGCTGCGATCGAGGTGCTGGCAAGCGAGGAATTCGCTTCCTTCGCCGATATCGAACAGGCACTGAGTGCTCTTGGCGTAGCCAAGGGGGTGCTGAAGAAAGCGGTCGCCACACACCTGCGCAAGGCTTCAGCCGCCGCGCCAAGCCCCGCAATCACGCCGGCCAGCAGCGGAGTGTCACTCGACATTCTGCCGCCGGTTCCGGACGATGAGGCGTGGCTCGCGGCGCTGAAAACAGGCGGCGTGCTCAAGGTCACGCCGAACAACGTGATCTGTGGGATGCGTGCGGCGCTCGCTGCACGCTCCGGACTGTTCGATCTGCCCGCGCGGCTGACCGAGCTGATGGAATCTCACGCGGAAAACTTGGCGGAGCCGGTTACCACCGACTTCTTCGAGTTGAGCGACCTTCTGACCCGCCGGAACTACGCTGAGATCTTCTCGGCGCTGGGCATCGACGGACGGAAGTACGCAAGCGCTAAGCGCAAAAGTGAATTGGTGCGACGCCTCGACCAGGTGCTCTGGCCGGCGCTGCTCGGTTTCCAATCTCGCCTCAAGGGGTGGGTGGAGGCCTGGCAGCAGTCGTTCAACAACCCCGGCGCGGCAATGGGATTCATCGCGGCAGCAATGTCGGGCCGCGGCGGAGTCATGCCTCCGGGCATGACCGAAGCGCCTGCGACTGATTCGCTGCACGACGCGGCCGACACGGTGATCAACGACATCAATCGTTGCTTTGCCGGTGTCGGAATCCCCGTGGCGATGGCGATGGCGTATGACGCGCAACACGTCAAGAAAGTGCTCGAGAACCCGAACCTGCCGATGCACATCGGCGCGGCAAACCGCGACCAGATGCTCAAACTCTTGGGTGTCGACGTGGCTCCGGACTATGTGCGGCTGGAACGGAACATCTCGCGCTACGCGCTTGCCGTGATGGAATATCCAAAGGTGACTGCGGATGCGGAGCTGACCTATCTCTCGTCGTTGCTGGTGCTCGGAAGCCAGATTCCTTGGGAAAAGCTCGGCCACTCGCCGCGCCGTCCCAATGCGTCCCACGCTCTCGGCGTACCGGACACCGACGAAGAGGATGATCCGCGCCCGACGCGGCGCACGCCACGGTAGAACCGTGGGCAACAATACCCCGGCGAAAGGGCTGGCATGGATGCCGCCCTTTCGCCACTAAGCCAAAAGGAGAATCGCAACATGGATCTGGATCCGGATCTCGATGAGGTCTACCAACAGATCATGGCGGCGAACCGGCCCGAAGATCTTTTCGGCGTCGAAGACGTGATTTTGCCGGCCAAGACTCTCAACGATTTCTTGACCGGTGAATACAAGCGTTTTTCGGCGCTGGTTGATCCTGACCAGTTCCCGCCCGGCGATGACCAGGAGGCTGCGGAAGAAGCGCGAAATAGGTTGAACGAGCTGTATAGTGAGGCGCGCGACAAAATCGCGCGTGCTCACTTCGGCCTGTTTGGCTACAACACGCAACGACCAAACACCTCCCAGTCATTCGAGATAGGCGGTAATCGCTACTATCTCGGCAGTAAGTTGAATGAGGGTGCGTTCTGTTCGCTCTACCAGGCATACCTGGAGCGCGACGGAACATACCTCGGTGAAACGGAGATCAAGCTCTCGCGCGATCACCACACGAATCATCTGCTGCAACGCGAGGCGCGCGCGCTCGACCTGCTGCATACGCAGGACGTGCCGCAATGGAAGCATCTTCCCCAAATTCTCGATCGCTTCGAATCCGCAGGGCGTGTCGGCTTGGTGTTCCGTAAATCCTACGGACTCTCACTGAGCGACGTCAGGCGGCGACAGGCGCATCTGAAAGGGGTTGATCAACGCCATGTCTCATGGATGCTCGATCGATCGTTTAGTTTGTTCGGATATGTGCACCGCTGCGGCATCGTCCACGGCGATCTCAATCCGGATAAGCTGAGGATCAACGATCGGCTGCACAACGTGTTCGCCAACGGCTGGGAAGTGTCGATCCACAACCCTGCTGTTACCGGTGAAAAAGTTGAGCAGTTGACCGACGAGTTTAACCCGTTTGTTTCGCCCGAAGTTCGTGAAGGTAAAGAGATCGGCCCCTGGAGCGACATTTACTCCCTGGGCAAGATCTACATTTGGCTGCTCGGAGGCGATCCGGTGGCCAATACCTTTCCGAAAACGGTCGAGTCGTCAATCAAGTCCTTCCTCAAAGAAATGGTGAAGGAAGAGCACCGCCGGCGTCCGGCGGACTGCTGGGAACTGTACGAGGAACACTGCCGCATTCGTAATGCGCTGTGGCCGAGGCAGTTTCTCCATTTCGATGTCTCTTGAAAAAGGATCCCATACCATGGGTGGAGGTTCCTACTACACCGACGTCAGCTCCGCTCGGAGCAACGTCTCGTCGCGACGCGCGGTTGAGAACGCCTTTGATTACAGCGCCGCGGCAAGCGCGGGCAAAGTCAAAGGTGCGCATGCGGATGTTCTGCTGAAGACAGTACGCGAGTGCTGCGACTTCGACGAGCATCCGCAAACGACCCCAATCGTGCTCGCATCCGATGTGACCGACAGCCGGGGTGACGACGCGAAGGTAATCTTCGCTAAGCTTCCGGCCTTCATGGCAGCCCTAAAACTGAGCGAGGTCGTTCCCGACCCGTCGATCATGTGGGCTGCATTCGGCGACGCCAACTATGACAAAGCGCCTGTGCAGATCTGTCAGTTCGAAGCCGACCGTCGTCTCGACGAGTGGCTCTCGAAGCTGTGGCTCGAAGGCGGCGGGGGAGGAAACGGTGAAGAGTCGTCCGAGCTCGTCGCTTGGTTTCTCGCTCACCGCACCAAACTCGACGCGGCAAAGCGCGGTGTCAAAGGCTTCGCTTTCTTCACGACCGACGAGGCACCGTATCCAACGGTGAATCCGAAGCACGTGAAGGAACTCTTCGGGATCGACATCAAGAAGGAGATTCCAACCGAAAAGGTGTTTCGAGATCTGAGCAAGCTTTACGATCCGTTCGTGATCTTTCCTCGCACCTCGATGACTCAACGCAAGAAGAGCATCGATAGAGAGGTTCAGGCACGGCTGGAGCGTCTCGGCGGCAGATTCAAGGATGTGGATCTTCGAGCGACTCTCGTGTGGAATACGCGGGACGACCTCGACTTGCACGTCAAAACGCCTGACGGCGACCACATCTACTTTGCCCAACGGCAGAGTCGGTGTGGAGGAGAGTTGGACGTTGACCGGAACGTAAGGGGCGATGACCCGAAGCCGGTGGAGAATATCCGCTGGGCATCAGGTCAGGCGCCAACCGGTCAATACGAAGTGTGGGTGCACCTGTACCGCTACTGGGAATCACGCGGTCCGGTGGAATTTACTCTGCACATCGACAACGGAGGAGAGCTCTCGGAGTTCACTGGAACCGTCTCCGGCACCAGCAGCTCGAGCAAGCCGCAGAAGATCGTCTTCCGCGGCAAGAAAGCATTCTCAGAGAAGGAGGATCCGTACGCCAACTACGATGAACAGGTGATTCTGGAGAAGTGGGGACGGTATGTGCCGTCTTCGCAAATCCTCAGGATCAAGGACCCCGAATCGATCGTCGAAGTGATGCTCGGGACGATGGCGCTCAAACGCCAAAAGATGGACCTGGCCGCATTCATCCACAACATGGAGGAACGGCGGGTAGCGAAAGCGATTCGTACCGACGTTGCTGAGGCGCTCGAAGAATTTTCTAAGACCGGCGTTTTCCATCAAGTTAACGCCGCGCTCTTTACCTGCCCCCCCTTCGGAGCTGCGCAGCGAAACGGCAGTGCCGTCCGCCGCGCAGCTCCGATACAAGCTACGAAAGGATTGATCATGCCGCGCAGCTGGATCGTTATCGGCTTGGCCTATGGCGACGAAAGCAAAGGCGGCTGGGTCGACCATCTAGTCCGACAGCACACCGTCAAGCGCGTCGTGCGTTTTAACGGCGGCGCCCAAGCTGGTCATCAGGTGGTGACCAGCGACGGCCGCGAACACATCTTCGCCCAATTCGGCGCTGGTATGTTCGTACCCGGCGTTGAGACGATGCTTTCGCGCTTTATGCTGGTCGAACCCGAAGCCCTGCTGAAAGAGGCGAACATACTGGAGTGTAAGCAGGTGCCGAACGCTCTCGATCGAATGATCGTCAGCGAAGACGCGCCGGTGATTTCTCCGATGAACCGCCTGCTCAACCGCATGCTCGAGTGTTCACGCGGCAACGCGCGCCACGGAAGCTGCGGTTTTGGAATCGGCCTGACGCAAGCGGACGTCGAAACGCTCAAGGGAGACGCACTCTATGTGCGCGACCTGCGGCGCGACGGCGGACGCGAAAAGATGGAAAATCTGTTTCGCCTTAAGCTCGACTTGGCGCGCAGCATCAACACTGCCGCGTGCCCGGAACTGCTCCAGGCGTTCGAAGAGATCGATATCGAGAAATACGCAGAGATTTTTCTCAGCTTCTACCACCGCGTGCGCGTGATGAGCGATGAGGAATTTATCGGCGAGATTGCTCGAAACGATACGGTTTTCGAAGGAGCGCAGGGTGTCTTACTCGACCAGCGGTACGGGTTCTTTCCGCACTGCACGAGGTCAACCTGCACCTACGAAAATGCGCAGAGGCTCCTCCGCGAAGCTCACGCCAGCGGGGAAGTGACGCGCATTGGCCTTCTCAGGGGTTACGGCACACGGCACGGCGCAGGACCATTCGTAACTGAAGACTCGCAGCTCACGCTGCCGCACTGCCACAATCATACCAATGATTGGCAGGGCAACTTCCGGATTGGATGGTTCGATGCAATCAGCGCACGCTACGCGATTGAGGCGGCCGGCGGAGTCGATCTGCTGGCGATAACAAACCTCGATCGCATGAATGGGCTGAAGCGCGTCAAGCTTGCTACGGCCTATGAGAGCGACCAAGAGCTGGAGTACGTGCAGAGATGCCGAATTACAGCGATTGAACCGGGCTACGATCTCTCGGCAAAGCGAACGGCTGAACTCCTGACCGTCACGCCGCGCTATCAAGAGCTTCGTGGCTGGAACAACACGGAAGACATTGCGCTACGGGAATATCTCGATACGCTTGCGGGCGCGCTCGAGACTCCGGTTGGCGCATACTCCGTTTCTCAACATCACCAGAAAATCTACCGCTAGAAAGGATTTCTCGAAGGATCTGAACGCAGCGACGAGGCCGGATGCAATTGTATCGCGGCCTCTCACTTTTTTTACGCGAAACGCAGCGCGACCAGCCAGCCGACGAAAAAGAACACCGCCGCCCCTGCAAATCGCAGCGCCGCGCGACTCTTGAATTTTCCCTCGTTCGTCATGCCGTAATAAATTAAACCCAGCACGGAGAAAACCCATCCCCAAAACGCGCCCTGTGCGGCAATCTGATACTGATATGAAAGCTTGAATGGCTCAGCTACGGAAATTTTTGAGACAGTGCGCGCCCCGAGCGCCGTCAGTTCGCTGTTAATCTCACTGATACGTTTCTCTTCGCCGGAACCGGCCGTGTAAAAACTGCGCGAGACAAAAAGCGCTTTGCGCAGCTCTTTTAAGGCGTAAATTCTATCCTCGCCGCTCGCTGCCTTGGAAAGTGTCAGCAGCTTCTCCTCCGCGCTGCGCGCCGCATCGTTAAAAGGCGCGCGCCACCGAAGCGCTCTCCCATATGCCTCCACTGCGCGCCGCGTTTCAAAACGCGCTGCGGCCGCATCACCCTCCTCGAGCGCCGCCCGAGACTCGTATAACGCCCGCGCAAAGAGAGGAATGGAGAACAGGGCGATAACGACTATCAGCCAGGCTACCGCGCGCAGTGGCGAGAACGCTCTCTTGTCAGCACCTTCAATCATTGCGCGGCTAGTACTCGCTTAAGATTTAGATAATCAGCGCTATGAAAACGCATGCGCTCCAGTCTATCCGCTATTTCGCGCGCCTGGGAGACGTTTTTTTCCTTAAGTGCAGCGGCAAGGAGGATCAGCAGTGCATTCGGATTATCGGCGCGCAGGCCGAGCATGCGCTGCGCCATCTCTCGCGCGTGCCCCAGTTGATTCTGATTGAGGAGCAGGCGTCCGTAATAATCGAGTGATGGCTCATGGGCAGGATTAATTGAGAGCGCCTTCTCAAATGATGCGGCGGCCCGCGCATACTCAACAGTCTCAAGCGCAATCTGGCCCAGCAAAAAGTAGGCGTCCTCATTTTGTGGAAGTATTGCAAGAGCGTTTTCGGCGTGCACGGCTGCTTGGAGAAATTGGCCGCGGTTTTTATCGCGCGCGGCGCACAAAAGCTGCGTGCGAAAGCTCTGCGGTGTAATTTTCTCTTGATAGCTTGCGAGCGCTGCGGTGTCGCGCCAAACCGGCGCATGCTTCGATATAACCAGCAATGAACTTGCCGCGATCGGAACGACCAATATCCAAATGGCAATACCGACGGGCTCCATTAAAAGAAAAGCGGCGGTCAGAATTCCCACGCTCGGCAGATACGCAAGCCGTTCGGCGAAAACAGTGCCGATTGGAAGCAAGAGATTGCCGGTAATGAGGAATGCCGCAAAGAACCAAACGACCCATGGCGCAACGCGGGTCTTTTTGAAACCAGAAATTCCGAGTGCGCAAAATGTGATTGCCAACAACCCGAGCTCTATCGAGGTGGGGCTGATCTGTTCACCGAATTGAATGACGGCAAAGGAATAATCGGCGCTTAAGGGCAGCGGAATGAATATCTTGGTGATATAGGAATTAAGCAGGGCCGCAGCCTCGACAAATCGACGGCCGAGCGAAAGCGCCGCAAGAGGATTATCGTAACGATCTATTGCCGCCGCCTGATAAGCAGCGGTACCCAATACTCCGATACGCAGGGCGATATACAACGATACGCCCGCGAAACTGGCGACAACCGCTTTACGCCTGTCATAAGAAGACACGCGCTCGCGCAGAGCACTTAGATAGATGAACATAAGCACCGGCGCCATCATCGCGCTTTCTTTAGAGGATGAAGCGAGTAGTGAAAGTAGGGCAATCGACAGCATACGCGCGATACTCACCGGGCGCACCGCTGCCATCAACGCCGAAATAGTAAAAAGCGCAGCGAGCAACTCGGCTCTGCCACTGATATTTACTACAGCTTCGGTATGCAGCGGGTGAAGCGCAAAAATAAGCGCTGCGGCAAGCGCGCTATGGTCCTTCAGAACCGCGCGAAGCAATTCAAAAACGAGCAGCGACACCGCCATATGCAGCATGAGGTTCGTTAAATGGAACCAAATGGGAGACTCTCCAGTAAGCTGTGTCTGCACGTAGTACGAAAAAAAGGTAAGTGGGCGATATAGATTCCCCGGAAACGCCGGTAGCGTGAGGGAGCTCCAGCCGTTGTCGGCGAATCGCAGCGTGTAGTTATCGCGAATGTGAATCAGGTCATCGAATGCAAAGTCATACCAAATCGTGCGGTGATAACCGAGAAACACCAGCAATACGATGATCGAATAGGGGATAGTCCTGCGCATGCGAGTCCTCGCATCAGTTGGTTTCGGCGCCTAGTTTGCTGAACACTGCATAGTGCGCAGAGTCTTCGCTGCCGAAAAGCTTATCACCGCGCTCAAGCCGCATCGAGGCAATCTGCTCGGCAATGAGACCGAGCATGAAAATTATCACCGACGAATTAATCAACAGGTGCGACATATTGGTAAAGCGGCCGAAAAACATGTAGGTGTAGGTGTACCAGCACAGTCCGAGGAAGAACGTAAAGGCACTTACCGGCAGGAACACACGGTAGGGAGAAAAGCTCATTGAAATTTTTAAAATGATCATCAGGAACGCAATGCCGTCCTTCACCAGGCGGATTTTACTTTTTCCGATGCGATAGTTGGTCTGAATCGGAACATATTTGACCGCGCGGCCGGAGCGTATAAACGCAAGCGTTGACGTTGTTGGATAGGAGAACTGATTGGGAAACATATCGCAAAACCGGAGCGCGTCAGCGCGGCGCATGGCGCGAAAGCCACTGGTTAAGTCTTCAACAGGAAAGCTGCTAATTACCGAAGCAAACTTGTTATAGACGAAATTTGCGATATCCCGGTGCAAATGTGTTTGCGAGCCGCGCTGACGAGCACCAACGACCATATGATACTGCTCAATGTGCGCAAGTAAGCGCGGAATATCAGACGGATTGTGTTGCCCGTCCCCATCGAGGAAGCAAAGCACGCGGCCGCGCGCCGACCGTATGCCGGTCTTAACTGCCGCGCCATTACCGATATTGTACGGATGAGAAATAACGCGTGCTCCAGCTGTAGCGGCAACCTCTGCAGTCTCGTCGCTGCTGCCGTCATTAACCACAATGAGTTCGAAACGCGGCAAGGGGAGCGCAAGAATCTTTTTGATCGTATCGGAGATCGCCCGACCTTCGTTATATGCGGGAATGATGATGCTGAGAAGAATCTCGTCTTGACTGAATTGCGCGGTCATTACAATGATCTAACTCGTTATACGCAGTTTGACCATGCGTAATCACCTGCTTTCCTTAACCACATGCGCATATTCTCGATTTACTACACACATAAGCCGGGAGGTTTTTGTAAGCGTCTTTACCGGCTGCTAAACGCACTCGCCGCGCGCGGCCACGAAGTGCGCTATTTCGCACTCGATCGTCCGCCGGAAAACGCGTTGCGGGCGGTCAGCTTCCAACGCATCCCGTTCCCCTTGGGCGCGCGCAACGGCGTTGTTTTTTGGAGCATCTTCTCTCTTTGGGCCCCCCTCTATTTTACCTATCGCTCCCTACGCGACAAACCGGAGCGCATAGCCGTTTTCGGAGCTTACTACGCATTTCTTGCGCTTTCCGCGCGCGGTATAAGCCACGCAAAAATTATTTTGTTCGTACGCTCGCTGGTTTTTGAGATTAACCGTATCACCGAAAAGCCGCCGCTGCTCTGCGCGCTCTCCGATCTATTCGAACGCGCAGGCATGCGCTCGGCCGATACGCTCGTCGCGATGAGCGGTTCCATGG
>CAYTAW010000031.1:13989-14742 GCA_964435675.1 uncultured Bdellovibrionales bacterium | reverse complement strand
GTGTTAACGCTGCGGCGATTTCTTCATCAGTGACCTCGGCTTCCCGGGCGTCAGTTAAAAGCTGTCGCGCCCGCGCGTCGCCCGAGGCGTGCCAAAGCACATTAACGAGAGCCGGTTTTCGTTCTCGGATATCGGTGCCCGGCTTTTTCCCCAGCTTTTCTTCAGTGCTGACAACATCGAGAATGTCGTCCACAATTTGAAAGGCGATGCCAAGCGCTTCACCGTACGCGGCCATCAAGCGGATGGTTTCTTTTTCACTGCCCGAGAGAAACGCCGCGGTCTCGCAGCTCAGACGAAAAAGCGAGGCCGTTTTCTTTTGCGCAATTTGCAAGCTCGATTCGATCGTATGCGCGGTGCTCTGCATGCTCGTCTCAAGAATTTCGCCCTCGGTCAGCTCGACACACGCTTGCTCCGTGGCTTGTATGACGTACTGATCGAGTTTGGCGCAGAGCGCAAATGCGCGGACGAGCAAAAAATCTCCTGCGAGCAGAGTTCCGGGGAGTCCGTATGCGAAAAACGGGGAGGTCTTGTGTCGGCGCAGCGCCGAGCGATCAATGATGTCGTCGTGCAGCAGCGTTGCCATGTGTATGAGCTCGATGCCCGCTGCAACATCGATGACTTCTGAGACTGGTTCGGCTTTCGTGAATAACTGATGTACGAGCAGAGTTAAGATTGGGCGAATCCGTTTTCCGCCAAGAGAGAGAAGATAGCGCGGGATCTCTTCGAGCATCGGCGCATCTGAATTGAGTTTCG